>JAUQZZ010000145.1 GCA_030586765.1 Candidatus Brocadiales bacterium
GACGTGTAACCCACGTCTATAGACACTCATCCCACAAAGAGGTTAAAAAATATTATTGAAATGGGTATTTCCTTCTGATAAAGTAGCAAGGCCGTCCTGGGGACTCAAAAGAGGAGGGGGCCGTTGATTATCACCATTGATGGTCCGTCTGCCTCTGGAAAGAGCACGGTGGCCAAGGCCCTGGCAAGACGGCTGGGGTTTCATTATCTGGATACAGGTGCCTTCTACAGGGCCTTTACCTGGAAGGTCATAAAGGTGGGTGTAGACCCGAAGGACGAGAATGCCCTCTACCGCCTGGTGAAAGAGACGCAGATAGAGGTGCAGAACGCCCATACAGGCATCAAGGTCCTTGTGGATGGAAGGGACGTCACAGAAGAGATAAGAGACCCCCAGGTGACAGAAAAGGTTCACTACATAGCCAGTAAGGCAAGGATAAGGAAACACCTGGTGGAACTCCAGAGACAGACAGCAGCAGGTACCGATGTGGTGGCTGAAGGTAGAGATACAGGTACGGTGGTTTTCCCCAAGGCAGACAAGAAGTTTTACCTGGATGCACAACCAGAGGAGAGGGCCAGGAGGCGTTACGCAGAACTCGGTGACAAAAAGACCACTCATGAAAAGGTTCTAGAGGAGCTCAGGCTTAGGGACCAGAGGGATAGCACCCGCCAGGCCTCTCCCTTACGCAGGGGGCCAGATTTCATCTGCCTGGATACCACCAAACTGACCGTGGAAGAAGTAGTAGATACACTGTTGAAAAAACTCTAGCCCTCGAGTAGAATAATTCCGACTGTGGAAGCAGTAAGGGCTATTTGGTACGGCTTCCTACGCATCCTTGTGCAGCCTTTGTTCTGTACCCTTTTAAAATACAGGGCCTTTGGTAGGGAGCATGTACCTCGGAAGAGTGGGGTCTTAATAGTAAGTAACCACCAAAGTTACATGGACCCCTTGCTAATAGGTGTTGGACTGGCTCGCCAGGTCCACTTCATGGCAAGGAGTTCACTCTTTTATAAAAGCACCCCCTTCAGGTGGCTGATACTGTCCCTGAATGCCTTCCCTTTGAAGGATGAGGGAAGGGACCCAGGGGCCATAAAAGAGGCCATAAGGCGGATAAAAGGGGGCAATATTGTGCTCATCTTCCCCGAGGGCACGCGTACCCACGATGGCTCTATAGGGGAGATACACCCAGGAATAGAGGTGATTGCCCATAGAACGGGCTTGCCTGTAGTTCCTGCAGTAATAGAGGGCGCCTTTGAGGCCTGGCCTAGGAGCAAAAAACTCTTTAGGCTCCGTCCCATTAAGGTAGCCTTTGGGATTCCTCTTTATTATAATGGTTCTAAGGGAGGGCTTACCCAGGAGGTTAAGCTCAGGATGTTAGAGTTACAGGGTCTTTTGAGGAGGAAAGGATAGTGTTATATTTCCAAGGAAGGACTAAATGCCAAAAGTAGATGTAATCAGACAATACAATATCAACCTGGAGGAGATTGAAAAGGAGCTAGAAGAAGCGTTAGGGACCAAGAAGCCCGAAGAGATGGAAAAGCTCTATACCGAATCCATAAGAAATTTTGAGGTGGGCTCCATCATTAAAGGAAAAGTTCTGGCTGTGACCCCTACAGAGATAATAATAGATGGGGGGTACAAATCCGAAGGGATGATCCCTACCGAGGAGTTTGACGACCTCTCCGAAATAAAGGTAGGAGACGAGATGGAGTTGCTCCTGGAGTCAGTGGAGGACGACTCAGGACTTATTAAACTCTCCAAGCGCAAGGCAGACCGCATCAGGGGCTGGGAAAAGATAATCACAGAATATAAGGAGGGAGATGTAGTAACGGGAAGGGTTATCAGAAAGATAAAGGGAGGCCTATTGGTGGACCTGGGCATACCCGTATTCCTTCCAGCCTCACAGATAGACGTAAAGCCTCCTGGGGATATAGCCAACTATATAGGTAAAGAAGTGACCTGTAGGATACTAAAGATTGATGAGTCCAGGCAGAATATAGTAGTCTCCAGGAGGAGACTCCTTGAGGAGGAAAGGGACAAACAGAAGCAAAAACTCCTGGCAGAAATTAAGGTGGGAGAAACCCGCAAGGGTGTGGTAAAGAACCTTGCTGATTTTGGCGCCTTCGTTGACATGGGCGGACTGGACGGGCTCCTGCATATCACCGATATGAGCTGGGGGCGTATAAGCCACCCCTCCGAGATGCTATCCATAGGACAGGAAATCGAGGTAAAGATACTGGATGTAGATAAGGAAAAGGATAAGATAGCCCTGGGACTGAAACAAACGACAGAGAGCCCCTGGGCGAAGGTGGAGGAGAAGTATCCCCCAGGCACTAAGGTCGCTGGACAGGTGGTTAATATAATGCCTTACGGCGCCTTCGTTAAATTAGAGGACGGTATAGAAGGCCTGGTTCATATCTCAGAGATGTCCTGGACGAGGCGTATAAACCAGCCCTCCGAGTTGGTAGCCATAGGGAATACGGTAGAGGTGGTAATACTGAAGGTTAACAAAGAAAAACAGGAGATATCCCTGAGCATGAAGCAGACGGAGGTCAGTCCTTGGGACCTGATAGAACAGAAGTATTCCCCTGGTACCAAGGTCAAGGGAAAGGTGCGGAATCTTGCCAGCTACGGGGTCTTTGTGGAGATAGAGGAGGGAATAGACGGATTACTCCATGTCTCAGACATCTCCTGGTCTAAAAAGGTGACCCATCCCTCTGAGGTCTTTAAAAAGGGAGATACGGTGGAGGCGGTGGTGCTATCCGTCGATAAAGAGAAGAAGCGGGTAGCCCTGGGGATGAAACAGTTAGCAGCGGACCCCTGGCTTAAGGATATTCCTGAGAAGTATGCCATGGGAGACATAGTAAAGGGCCGTGTTACAAAAATTACTAATTTCGGGGCCTTTGTAGAATTGGAACCAGGTGTTGAGGGCCTCCTCCACATCTCAGAACTTGCTGAAAAGAAGGTTTCCGACCCCCAGGAAGTAGTATCTATAGGGGATGAGTTAGAGGTAAAGATTATACGACTGGATGTGGCCCAAAGAAAATTGGGTCTGAGCTTAAAACAGGCCCCTGCCCCCAAGGCAGAAGAGGCGAAAGCGGAAGAAGGCACACTACAAGGGGCAGAGAAATCAAAGGGGGCCTCCTGAATCTATAAGGAGGGCCCATGGCAAGGGTAGAATCTGATCTCCACACATATCTTACGGAGATTAACAAGGTAAAACTCCTTTCCCCCGAAGAGGAGCGTGCCCTGGCAAGGAAGGTAGCTAGGGGGGACCGTAAGGCCAGGGAAAGGCTTATAAGGGCAAATCTCCGCCTGGTGGTAAGCATCGCAAAACATTACCTCCACCGTGGTCTTTCCTTCCTTGACCTCATAGAGGAAGGCAACGTAGGGCTCCTTAAGGCTGTGGAGGGATATGACTTCAGTGAAGGCTACCGTTTCAGCACCTATGCCACCTGGTGGATTAAGCAGGCTATAAGGCGTGCCTTAACCAACACCAGTAAGACCATCCGCATCCCTGCCTACATGGCTGAAAAACGAAAGGTCTTCCCAAAGGTGAAAAATCTCGAGCAAGAAGGAAACGCCCCTGAGATATCGCAGGCTACGCAAGAAACCTCTACACCTAACCTTGATAACGTATGGCACCTCGTAGAAGGCATTGCGGACCAACGCCTCAAGACCCCAGATGAGGAACTCCTGGAGGCCTTTGAGAAGGAGAGGGTAGGAAAGCTCCTGGAGGCCATAGAAAAGAGAGAGGCAGAGGTGGTAAAGAGGCGCTTCGGCCTGGATAACGGCGAACCTATGACCCTTAAGGAAATAGGCAAGGAAATGCACCTAAGCCGTGAGCGCATACGCCAGATAGAAAAAGAGGCCTTGCGAAAACTCTACTCCATAGTCTCCCGGGAGGGATAAAAAGGCCTTTGTCCACGGATAACCTCAAGAGCCTCATCCGCGACGTCCCCGATTTTCCCAAAAAGGGTATCGTCTTCAAAGATATCACCCCCCTCCTCCATGACCCCCAGGGCTTTAGAACCGCCGTGGATAGGCTTTCAGGCCATTATCGAGGCAGAGACGTCTCTCTGGTGGTGGCCGCTGAGGCCAGGGGGTTTATACTAGGCCCGCCTATTGCCCTGAATCTTGGGGCAGGCTTCGTGCCCGTGAGAAAACCTGGCAAATTGCCCTACCTAAGGAAGGGCGTAACCTACCAGCTAGAGTATGGCACAGATACCCTGGAGATACATGAGGATGCCGTAAGGTCAAACCAAAAGGTCCTCATGGTAGACGACGTCCTGGCCACGGGCGGCACCATGGCCGCCTGCTGTAGGCTGGTGGAGTCCATGGGAGGTGTGATAGTAGGCTGTGCCTTCCTGGTGGAACTCACCTTCCTCAAGGGCCGAAAATCCCTGGAGGGGCGCGAGGTCTTCTCTCTGATTCAGTATTGATTGAGACCTCTAAAAAAGTCCATTCGGACAGGGACAAGCCCTGTCCCTACAATTAACGGTTTTATGTAGGGACAACCTTTATGGTTGTCCGCAAGCACTACAACTGTCCCTATAAAAATACTGCAGTAGTGGTAGACAACGACCTTTATGGT
>JAUQZZ010000146.1 GCA_030586765.1 Candidatus Brocadiales bacterium
AAGTTGGAGGGATGTCTCCCTTCTCAAGGGAGAATTAGGCCTTCCAGAAGAGGCAGGAGACGGATGGATAAGAACAGTTTCCTTAGAGATCCAGGTCCCCAAGATAATTCGTCTCCTCTTTTACGACAAGATTCCTAGCTGGGGTGTAAAATTTAATCGCAGAAATATCTTTGCCAGGGACGAGAATCACTGCCAGTACTGTGGCTGTAGATTTTCCACCACGGAACTGAGTCTTGACCACATAAAACCCAGGTCCCGTGGAGGCAAGACCACCTGGACCAATGTGGTATGCGCCTGCACCGAGTGTAATAAACGAAAAGGGGGTAGGACCCCTGAGGAGGCAGGCCTGAGCCTGATACGCAAGCCCTTTGTCCCAAAACACAGTCCTATAATCACATTAAAATTAAATTCTAACAGGTACAGCTCCTGGAAACAGTTCCTTGACCACGCTTATTGGTCCGTACCTCTTAAGTAAAGAGGAGGCATTAGAAAGAGGTTGAGGAATCTTTACCTTTCCATTGTAAAGAAAGAAAGGAAGGGACCCCTTTCTTTTACAGTCTTCCTGGCCCTTCTCCCCTTCTCCAGCCTCTACTATCTCGTTCTGAGGATAAGGGAACTCTTATACCGATGGGGTCTACTGCGAAGTACGTCCCTGCCCCTCCCCGTAATCAGCGTAGGCAACATTACCACAGGGGGTACTGGCAAGACCCCCCTGGTGGAATTCCTTACAAGATTTCTCCTAGACAAGGGCAAAAAGGTAGCTATACTCAGTAGAGGATACAACGGGATAAAGAGGCCCTTGGGAGAGGTAAATGATGAGTATCTTGAGTTTCGGGAGAACCTCCCCAACGTACCCATACTGTTAGGAAAAAATAGACTTTCCAGCGCCAGGACGGCCATGGAAGAATACCATCCTAATTGTATAATCCTGGATGACGGCTTCCAGCACTGGAGACTCCAGAGGGTTCTCGACGTTGTGGTTATAGACAGTCTTGAGCCCTTCGGCAATGGGGGGCTCATCCCCTCAGGAACGTTGAGGGAGCCCTTAAGAAATCTTAGACGCGCTGGGCTATTTATACTATCCCATACCGACCAGTGCGACCCCAAGGCCTTAGAAGACCTAAAGAGAAACCTTGGTGAGATAGACAGTAACATACCTATTGTGGAGTCCATTCACTATCCTCTGCATTTGGAAGACCCTGGAGGCCAGCGCCTAGATACCTCCTGGCTCCGAGGCAAAAGACTCTATGCCTTCTGCGGGCTGGGTAATCCACTGTCCTTCCAGAAGACCCTGCAGCTCCTTGGTGGAGAAATTGTGGGATTCCGGGCCTTCCCAGACCATCATCATTACAGCAATAAAGACATAGATTTTGTGGCTAGAGAGGCCCTACAGTTAGAGGCCGAGGCCTTAATCACTACGCAGAAAGACATGGTGAAGCTGAGAGAGTATTCGCTATGGCCGATTCCAATTCTATCCCTCAAGATAGAAATCAGGATTACAAAGGGGCTTGAGTTTCTATCTGATAAACTGGAGAAGGTGGTACAATGGGGCTAAAGGAGGTAGAAAAGGGATTATATAAGCCCTTAGACTTTGAGGGCCTAAAGACCTATTCCATAAAAGATAGGAAGAATCTCGTCAGCGTCAGGGACTTTGCAAGGCCAGTACCACCACCCAGGGATTTTAAAGAATTCTTGGACTCACTGCCTCACTCTATGGCAGCGGGGAGATTTCTAAAGGTAGCTGAGTCTATTGTGGCGGCCCACAAAAAGGGCTGCCCAGTGGTCATGGCCATGGGTGCCCACGTGGTAAAATGTGGCCTTTCACCCCTGGTAATAGACCTTATGGAAAGGGGCATTCTGAGCGCTGTGGCCATGAACAGTGCAACAGCCATCCATGACTATGAGATATCCCTTATAGGTGCCACCTCCGAGGACGTCCAGTCAGGGCTTAAGGACGGCAGCTTCGGCATGGCTAGGGAAACGGCCCAGGCCTTTCAAGCCGCCTCCTCCAGGGGCGTAAGAGAAGGCATTGGCCTGGGTGCTGCCCTGGGAAAAAATATCAACCAGGACGGAAACAAATATGCCAGCTACAGTATACTCTCCGCCGCAGACAGACTGGATATACCCGCCACGGTACATACTACCATCGGTGCTGATACCGTGCATATGCATCCGAATATGTCCGGGAAAGACCTGGGGGGAGCAAGCTATGTAGACTTCCAAATACTAGCGGGGGTAGTGGCCAATCTGGAAGGGGGTGTCTGGCTCAATGTGGGCTCCGCTGTGGTCATGCCTGAGGTATTTCTAAAGACCCTCTCCGTGGCAAGAAATCTGGGCCACAGGGTGGAAAATTTTGCTGCCGTAGACATGGACATGCTTCAACATTACCGCCCTACGGTGAACGTTGTAAAGAGACCCACCCAACAAGGTTATTCCCTGACAGGTCACCACGAGTTAATGCTGCCCTTGCTGAGAATAAGTATACTTTCCATACTGAATAATAGAACATAGTTATGAAGAAAGCAGTACGACTGAGTATCCCAATTCTAACCTTTGCCTCTTCCTACGAGTTAGCCTCGGATGTGAAAAGAGAACTTTGGGTGCTTAACAATTAAAAATAAAATGGGATGGGATAGGGAACTAGGCGGGATTTATGCAGAACTAGAAGAGGAACTTTCCAGGCTGGCCCCTCCCTGCAAGGCCTGCGGTCAGTGCTGCCATTTTCATACCTTTGGTCATGTACTTTATTCCAGCAATATAGAAGTGGAGTACATTTTAAAGAATGCAGGATTACCTACAACCTACACCCAGGAGGGGGTCTGCCCTTATCTCGCAAATAACCTCTGCACTATACGACAGTACAGGGCCCTGGGATGCAGGGTCTTCTTCTGCCACCCTGATTGGAAAGAATCCTCCCCGGAGATATATGAAAAGTATCACCGCAAGATTAAAGACCTGAGTCTTGCCTATCACCTAGACTGGTACTATGCACCCATGCTGAGGTCGTTATCCGAGGCTCACAATGAGGACTATCCCCTTGAATAACAGATTGACACAAATCCTGAAAGAGGCCCAGAACACTACCATAATGGTAGTGGGGGACCTCATGCTGGATAAATATGTGTGGGGAGAGGTAAAGCGGATATCTCCCGAGGCACCTATACCAATAATAAACGTCACTCAAGAAGAGACGAGGCCTGGGGGTGCTGGTGCGGTGATTAGCAACCTTATCCATCTGGGAGCAAGGGTGCTTTGCTCAGGGGTGGTAGGGGCCGACCCGGATGGCAATAAGCTCCTAGAAATCCTTGATACCTTAGGGGCGGATACCTCTGGGATATTCAAGGATCCAGAAAGACCCACCACCATAAAGACTCGAATGATGGGTCACCTCCAGACAGCAGGACGAGGCGTACAGCAACTCCTCAGGATAGACTATGAGAAGACCCATCCCCTGCCTCATGAAATAGAAGATAATATTATCAAACATGTGAAGGAGCATCTCTCCCACTGCCAACTGCTGGCCATAACTGATATGAACAAGGGACTCCTCACGGAAAGGCTTCTAAAGGCCCTATCTAGTCTAGGAAGGTCTTATGGAAAACCAATCCTTGTAGACCCCAGGCTTGACAGCAATTGCTCCTTATACTCTGGCGTTACCGCAGTAACACCCAACCGTTATGAAACAGAGTTGATGACTGGGATAAATATCGCAAGCCCTGAAAGCCTGAGACAAGCCGGTGCAAAATTAGTAAAAGACTTAAACCTGCAGTACGCCATCGTAACCCTGGATAAAGACGGCATATTCCTTTACGAAAGGGACGGAAACTGCCAACTTATCCCCACTAACCCAAGGGAGGTATGCGACGTTACAGGTGCGGGAGACATGGTTCTCAGCATGTTAGCCCTCATAGTGGCCAGTGGCCACAGCCTTGTAGACGCTGTTCGGTTGGCCAACGTGGCAGCAGGGATAGAGGTGGGAAAGATTGGTGCATTACCTGTAACAAAGGAAGAAATATTAAAGGAGCTATCCATAGAACACCCCTCTCTGGAAAAGATTAAAACCCTTGAGGAAGTGGAGGGGGTCTTGAAGAAACACCGCATAAAAAAGGATAGGATAGTCCTCACAAACGGTTGCTTCGACATCCTGCACGTAGGACACATAGAGTATCTGAGGTTTGCCCGTAGCCAGGGAGAACTACTGGTAGTGGGCATCAATACCGACCGCTCTGTCAGAGAATTAAAGGGCCCGGGCCGCCCCGTCCTTTCCCAGAAGGAGAGGGCCAGGCTCCTGGCCGCCCTGGAGGACGTTGATTATGTGGTATCCTTTGATGAACCCACTCCTGAGAAACTAATAAGAAGACTTAGACCAGATATATTGATAAAAGGCGAGGCCTGGAAAGAAAAAGGAGTGGTAGGCAGGGAGTTGGTTGAGTCCTATGGTGGCAAGGTTATCCTTGCGCCCTTTGTCCAGGGGGCCTCCACCACAGATATCATCTCTAGAATAATGGAGAATCAGAAAGAGCCAGACCCCCACAGAAGTTGAGC
>JAUQZZ010000147.1 GCA_030586765.1 Candidatus Brocadiales bacterium
GTAGGCCACACCCCTCAGGTTGGCACTGTGCCTCAGGACCCTGCTCTCCGTCACCTTGTTTGCAGAGAGGTCTACAAAATCCACTGTCCTGTTGATGGAGCCCACGGTGTCACAAATGACAGCCATTTGTCTACCATCAGGGGAGATGGCTATGTCCCTTGGGCCATAACCTACTGTTATCTCTCCTACCCTCTCATTCTTACTGGTGTCAATGATGTCTACCTTATTCCACAGATTCCCTGAGCAACTCACGTAGGCCTTACTCCCATCTTTGGAGACCTTTACCGAGCAGGGCCAATCCCCTACCTTTATCTTCTTTATAGCGGCCTTCTTGGCAACGTCTACTACAGAGACGCTGTCGTCCTCGGCATTGCAGACATAAAGGGTCTTGCCATCCGGGGTGCAGGCCGCTGACTCAGGCTGGGTCTCCACAGGCACCTCACCAATCACCTTCTGGGCCTTAGCGTCTACTAAGGTAACACTGTGTCCTGACTGATTGACCACAAAAAGGGTACTTCCGTCAGGGGATGCGCTGACGTGAAAAGGTGAGGGGTGTTCTGTCTTTACGCGGGTACCTTGAATAAAACCTGCTTGGGCACTTTGGGTAATGGTAAGGGCAAGACAAAGGACTGCTCCACTTACCACACCAATAAAGATATTCTTTCCTTTCATCTACTGAACCCTCCTCCTGTCATAGATAAACCAAGTAAATTAGAAGGACTTACTTCCCAACGTGGGGGCAGGTTCCTGACTTTGAACAAACCACCTCTAGTGGTTTCCCACAGGTGGGGCAGCTCCCAGCGTTCTCTATCTCTTCCTCGTAAAGCCCTTCCTTTAATTTAAAACCAGTGCCAGGGGCATGATGGCTATGCCCATCAGGGCACTTAAACTCTACCTTACCAAGGCTCTTCCTGCTCTCGGTATCGTCATTGCAATCCGCGCAGATTCCAGGAGTGAGGTAGCACTTGCCACATCTTATGCAGTAGTAACCTGCTGTCTGGCAACCCCATCCCTCTGGTAAAAACATGTGAGGATTCCTTTCTCCCTCCTTGTGCGCCTTCCAATCCCACACGTACGCCTGGGTAGGGCACTCGTTAAACTCCCTTATTTCCTTGCACGTCTCGCACCAGAATTTCTTAACTATCTTATTCTTTGGGCAAGGCTTTTCTGCTGCGGAAACAGGTGTAGCGGTGAGGAATAATAGGAGGAGTGCACTCAGGGCGATTAGGCCGTATCTCTTCACTCTTTCACCCCCTTTCTCTTGGAGTCAGGCAGTCTCATTAGGCAATCGAAAATTATACAACCAATTGTTAACAAATCAAATACTTTTTTCTTAATTTCCGCAAATTTTTAAGTATGCACTAAGGCTAAATAAACAGAACACTTGTGAACTGCTTTCCTTCTCCCTCTCTCCTAAGCTCCAAAGGCCCTCCGTGACTTTTCTGTTACATTATATTCAAATAAGATTAACTAATAATGAAGAAACCATTAGACTGGTAAGAAGAAGTCCTATAAGCAATAAGGGTACGGCGATTATCTTGGAGAGGAGGGAGAGGGTTGGGTTAGGAGATACACGGTATCTGTTCAGGAGCTTTGCCTCCTCTAGCCTCTTATAGTGTCTGGGCCTTTCATGGAGAAATTCCTCCTCTGTTACCCTTCCTGTAAACATCGCCTCATCCACAGGCACCTTTTCGGGAAGGAGGTGGGTGTGTATGAAATGGATAGTAAAGACGAAGGCCGCTGCTAAGATGGCCTCATACCTGTGGGCTATAAGGGCCATGTCCATTACCCACCCAGGAAGTATTATGGAAAAGGTGGTGGGGAACCAGAGCATGAACCCTGTGAGGGCCATCACCATAGTGCCCCAGAGGAGGGAGAGATACTCAAACTTCTCCCAGTATATCCACCTATCAAAGGCGGGACGTGGCCCAAGGCCTAAGAGCCACTTCATGTCTGAGAGTATGTCTTTTACATCCATGGGCTGCAAGAGAATGGATTCCGGACCCCAAAGAACCTTCGCCCCCTCTCCCTTAGAGAGGACGAGAAAGGAACAGTAGGCAAAGTGCAAAAAGGCAGAAAAGAAGGTCATCCCTGCACATATGCGGTGGATGTATCCGCAGGTAGGATAACCCCCCAGAAGGGCATAGAGCCACCTCGCCCAGTCCTGGTCCTGGAAGGCCAGAGGAATACCTGTAAGGACCAGGCCAAAGAAGCTCACTATGAGCATAAAATGGACGACCCTGTGAAAAGGGCTAAACCTCATGTAGAGTCTCTCAGTGGTGGCCATGGCCCTCCTCACCCTTCCTCTCCTCCTGAAGGATCCTAAACCACATGAGCAGGGAATGGAGCCCAAAGGAAGAGAAGGTAAAAGTAATTATTCCCATATAAGCTACAAAGATGAGCATAAGATAACTCTGTGGGTCTAAGGCTATCTTCTTAATGTCTCTCTCCCCGAGAGCCTTAAGGATACCCTTATAGAGTTCAGGTCGTTTAAACTTTGGATGTGCCACGTGTCTGACAAAATTCTTATCGGCCCCGGCGTGGCACTTACTACAGGTCTCTACTATCTTCTTCTCCCCCACCATAGAGTCGGGCTCCGAGGACTTTAGTATCTCGTGTCCCCCGTGGCAGTCGGAGCAGTTGGCCACCTCGGTACTGCATTCACCCAGGGAGGTAAGCTGCCCGTGGAGGTTGGTGCAGTAGGTGTACATATATTCCTCGTGGCAGTTGCCGCAGTTCTTATTAATGTAGGCCCTGTGGAACTTGTCATCCTTTACTGGGGTCTCTCTGGCAGAGTTCACACCCATGTGGCACTCCTTACAGGTGGGGGGCCTTTTCTCCTTCTCCTTCATGTGTTCTACGTGGGAACCCTCCTGATACTCTGCGGCGGGGTCATCGTGGCAGAAGGTAATGCAGTCCACTGGTTTTAGCAAGGGGTCGTGTTCGCCATAAACACCGCTGAGGTCCCCATGGCAGTCAATGCAGGTAAATTTCTCTTTAGACCTGCCATGGGCAGAGTCCAGAAAGGCCTTTTCATCCACCAGCATGGATACCACCTTTATCTCCCCGGTATCATGGTCTATTCTGGCCACCTTTCCTACCTTGTTGGGGTTGCCGTGGCACTCCATGCAGTCGCTGGTCTCCTGGGCAGTAGCCAGGCCCTGGAGTAAAAAAAATAGGGTAGGTAGAACCCATAGACCTGCCTGTCTATAGATACCTACCCACCCTTTTCTTAACATCTCCTTTACCCTCCTCCTTTTTTACCCTTCTCTTTAACTACCCCTTCTTTGCCTTCTTCTTTGCCTCCTTTGCCTCTGGTTTTAAGGGTGAATTGAGGATGGGGTCTTTTTCAACGTAGCCCTTCCACTTGGCTTTATCTCCTGCGCTCATCTTTGCAAGGATGTCATCTATCTCGTCCTGGTCCCTGTGGTCATCCTTCTTAAAGGCCTCATCAAAGACAAAGACCTTGGGTTTACCGGTCTTTTCATCTACACCTACTTTGGGACACTTATCCTTTGCATCCTCCTTCTCCCAGTGGCAGTTCAGACACTGTGCCTTTACCGTACCCTCGGCATTATTGATCCCTGCTACTATCAGGCCTGCATCATACTGCACCTTTCGGGCTGTCATTTGGTCTTTCTTTAATAGTTCATTGAAGGCCTCTTTGCCCTTGCCCTCGTAGTTGTTCTTAACCTCGGCGTAGCCTTCCCCAGCGCCATGACAGGCCTCGCAGGCCACATCCTCCAGGAAGGTGAGCTTGGGGTTCTTCATCTTCTCTCCATAGCCAGTGGCATGACATTTCAGGCAGTTAGGGTCTTTCTGCTCCTCCGGGGTCTGGAGTCTTTTAAAGGCCTCGGAGTGCTTTATTTTCTTATATTCCTCCCCTTCAAAACATCCAGGGGATAGGTGACACTTACAGCCCTCGTTACCCGTATACTTCCATTTCTTCTTAGCCTGGGCACACACCTGGGAGGTGGGCTGGAAGAACAAGAGTGCACCAGCCAGTACCACCGTGGTTAAAACAATGAATCCTCTAGACATCTATTACTCTCCTTTCATAAAGTAATAGCAGCTTTGAAAGCATGTAACTTTTAAGAAAGACGTTTGGAATGGCAGGGTTCAAATATTAACAACTTGAAGTGGGATATGTCAAGGGAAAATTGCCACAAGTTTTGCGAGTTAGAGGTATATGGACCTGGGTAACTCTATGGATGAAATGACATGTTTGCCTATCAGTATAGCGGGTGACTTTCAGAATTTTTTGGAGGTTACCATGTACAAGATAGTCGCAGGGCTGGTTATGTGGGCCCGAGGCGTCCGCCTTAGGTGCATTTTACTTCACTGAAGGAATACATCGACTGCCGTAAGGTCGTTGTTTTGGAGAGCCTCGTAAATGGGTTAACTACGATTTGTTGGTCAGGCCTTCCACAAAGCCCGTGTCCATCTCGCCGCTGAGGTATTTAGGGTGGTTCATTATCTTCATGTGGAGGGGGATGGTGGTC
>JAUQZZ010000148.1 GCA_030586765.1 Candidatus Brocadiales bacterium
GCCAATACAGGCTGTTTGCCCTGGGGATGTACGCCCAAGGTAATGGCCCCGGCCTTTGTAGCACTTATCATATTAAGACCCCGCAACTCAGGCAGGTCACTCCAGGTCTTTTGATTCCTTTCCGTGTCATATTCAAGGGTAGTAATGGGGTGGCTCATCCCTTGGGGGGTGAGGAGGAACCTAAAATTCTGAGTATCTATGGTATCCCGTTCTTCGTTCAGTTGAACAGGCAATATGTCCTCGATGGGTGTTCCATCGTATCCGCCGTGGGCAAAAGCTAGCTCACCCCCTACCATGAGGAACCCCCCTCCCGTCTCCTTGACAAATTTCTGCACGTTTGCCAGGTAATAGGCAAAGCGGAGGAAGGTGGAGTCGTAGGGCCTGTAGTCAAAATTCTGGAATATTACCAGGTCAAAACTCTCCAGGACCTTTGTAAAGAGTTCTTCGGCTGGGAAGGGGATAAGACTCAGCTCGCGGCTAGAGGCCTCTACCAGGTCAGTCGGGGTTCTCAAGATGAAGAAGGAGATAAGGTCAACACTGGGGTCTTTCTTGAGGATGCGTCTGAGGAAGAGTTCGTCCCAGGAAGGTCTCCCGCAGAGGTGCAACACCCTTACTTTATCCCTTATTACGTGTACCATTACACTGACGCTATTGTTTTCAGAGACCAGTTCGTCAGCCAGGGGGGGCACAGTGACTGTGTAGAGGGTGCTACCCAGGGAATAAGGCACTGCCTTCATGGTAACGATATAGGTCTCTTTACCGGGCAGGAGTTCTAAGGGCCTGGATAGAATAATATTTTCCCCCTCCTTCAGTGTAACGGGGAGGGTGAGGTTGCTATATCCCTTCACCTTTATGGTGAGCTGTATGTGCCATGGATTTCGGACAAAGGCAAAGCTGTCCGAACTCACCTCTGTGATGGCTATGTCCTTATACCCCTCTGGGGCAGGGCTGAAGGCAAAGAGGGGCGCTGGTAGTTCTCCGGCTAATTTCTCTAGTTCTTCTAGTTTTTCCTGGATAGGTACTGAGGATGTATCGGCACCATCGGAAAAGAGGAGAAATCCACTGACGGGCTTGCCCTGGTAGCGCTTCTTTATGGATCTGAGCATGGTGGCTAGGTCTGTAGAAGTACCTTCCAGAGGCATACCCTCTTCCAGTACCTTTCTGCTTACCTCCTTCACCTGGTCTGAAAAGCTCAGGAAATCCAGGTCGAAGTCCCTCTCCAAGAGTTCCAGAAAGGCCTTATTGCCCAGGAGAAATTTTTTTATACCCTCAAAACGCCCCTCGCCCTCGGCCTTTATACTCATACTCTTTGAGTTGTCCAGGATAAGGGCCACCTTGTTTCTAATCCTTGCCGTATCCTTCAGCTCCACCTGGGGCTCCAGGGTCATAAATACCAGGGCCAGGGTGGCTAGGGTGCGCAGGAGCATTATGAGGAGGCCTTTACCCCAGGGAAAGGTCCTCAGGCCCATCCAGGAAAAGAGCAGTACGGATAAGGCCACAGCTAGGAGCAAGGCCCTGAGCCAGGGCTCCTGTAGGCCAGAAAAGGTTATAGACCACTCTTTTGCTGGTAAGACGCTATCCAAAAAGTTTCTAAAGAAATCCAAGGTCTTACATCTGCCTCCTTAAAATAAAGGGGAGGTGAACCTGGTCCTGCTTGTAATCTCCTGTGAGGGCATAGAGGATGATATTTATCCCCAGGCGAAAGGCCGTGGTACGTTGAACCTCTCCCCCTGGTAAGACCTCATACTCCCAGTTCCCCATACTATCCTTTGCCCAGGCCCCACCCAGGTCATTTTGGGAATGGATGATGGCCGTCCGACCCTCTATGTTAAGCCCCTCCAGGTAAGGGCTGGATAGGATTCTACCGCCTGGCTGACTTATAAGATAAAAAGAGCGGTAAACCGTGTGGTCCTCAGGCAGTTTGACGAAATCCTGTCCTGGGAAAAGGGAGGTTATCTCACGCCGCAGACTCCTATCAAATCCGAATCCCTGCTTACCCAGGCTGTCGTCGGCCAGCAGTGTGCCTCCAAATTCTATATACCTCTTGAGATTCTCACGCTCCTTCTCATCAAAGGGTTCAAACTCTTGGTCACCTGCCATGTATATAAAGGGGTATTCGAAGATAATGGGGTCATGAGGTCTTATATTTGCGGTGTCAAGGCTTGCCTCTATGCTAGTTCTCTTTACCAGTTCCCAGACGAGCCTCCTGGCAGCCCTGGGCCTGGGATTCCAGTTGCCGCCGCGATACTCCAGTTGTGCAAAGACAAACTTAGAGGACTCCCCCATGGCCAAAAGAGAAGGACCCATACCAAAAGAGAAGGTCCATAGCCCACCTTTTAACAATAAACCAAGGAATTCCCTGCGTCTCATTTCTTTACCTCTATAGCTTCAAAGGCCTTTCTGAAGGCTGTAGCTACCTCTTTGGACTTTATAAGTACCGCAGCTTCATGGTTCAGCCTAAGGCCGCTGTAGCTCCAGTTGGGGCTGCCTAAGATACTTATGTAATCATCTATGATTATCATCTTGGTGTGAGTGACCCTGTCAGCGCTATCATAATAAACGGGTACCCCTGCACCCTTAAGGAACTCATAGGCGTACTTATTTTCCCTCTCTGGGTCATCTTCCAGTACTACCTTTACCTCCAGGCCCCTTTTCGTTGCTGAAATGATGTCTCTCAAGAGCATACTCTCCCACCCCATTGGATGCCTCGGACTTAGTTGCGCCACATACATGGCACAAAGGATACTCTTTTTGGCCCCTGCCAGGGCATCGTGTACTACAGGAAAATACTCCGCATCTATCAGGGGCAAGACCTCCTCGGCGGGAAGGGCAAAGGAGGCTGGAGTAAAGGATAAAAGGGTGAGGGATAAAGAGACCACCAAAAGATAAATCCTCTTTCTCATAGTTCTCCCTTCCAGGTAGCCTTTACGTATCCAGGAAAGACCTCCGTCACCTTTACGGTTACCATCCTGCCCAAGAGTTCTTTGGGTCCTGAGAAAAGTGCCTTTATGTAGCGTTCAGAATAGCCTGATAGCACCCCTTCGTAGGGCTCTTCTTCTACCAGCACCTCTATCTCCTTTCCCAGGAAGAGACTCTTGTACCGAAGGGCCAGCTCTTGTGCGAGGTTCTCAAGAACCCTTTTCCTTTCCTTTAGCTGGGCAGTCTTACAGCGCCCGGACATGGCAGCAGCCGGGGTACCCTTCCTTGAACTATAGGGAAAGATGTGTATCCTTGAAAAGTCTGCCGCCTGACAGACCTCCAGGGTATTCTCAAAATGCCCTGGCTCCTCCCCAGGGAAACCTACCATTACATCTGTAGAAAAGGATGGCATTGGTACCTTAGACCTTACCCTCTCCAGGGTGTAGAGGTAATCCTTTACTGTATACCGTCTGTTCATCTTTTTGAGGATATAATCGTCTCCGCTCTGAAGGGGGAGGTGCAGGTGGGGGCAGAGCTTCGGGGAGCTAGCCATTAGTTCTATTAACTCATCAGTAACCTCGGTGGCTTCCAGAGAACTGAGCCTTATCCTGTGGATGTCAGGCACTTCCATTAGTCTTATCAGCACATCGAGGAGGCTTACACCTGAGAGGTTGCGTCCGTAGGCGCCAAGATGCACCCCTGTAAGGACTATCTCCCTGTAGCCCCGCTCCACCAATCGGCGGGCCTCTGCCAGGATGTCTCCCAGGCCCCTGCTCTTCACACTACCCCTTAAATAGGGGATGATACAGTAGGAACAGAAGGCATCGCAGCCGTCCTGTATCTTTAAAAAGGCCCTGCTGTGGCCCTCAAAATCGCTGATGCCCAGGTCTAACAAAGAGTCCTTTTCGCCCTGGGTAAGGAGGCCTATCAACTGGGATTTATCCGCTACAAGGCCTACCCCTGGAAGGGAGTCAAGGGCCTGGGGGTCGGCCTTGGCATAGCACCCTGTTACTACCACCTCAGACCCAGGGTTCAGGCGCACCGCCTTCCGTATCTCTTGCCTGGATTTTGCCTCACCAGCGGAGGTAACGGCGCAGGTGTTAATAACGTAAAGGTCAGCGCGTCCGTGGGCAGGGACCTCCTGGTATCCCCTCCCCTTCAGGAGCTCCCTGAAGGCCTGGGTCTCATATTGGTTCACCTTGCATCCCAGGGTGATGAAGGCACAGGTCTTGCTCAAGGCTCTTAGCCCCTCCTAAAATAACAATTTATAAATTCAATTTACCAGAAATTCATTGTACCTGCAAGGGGAGTCCCTTGGGTGAATTCAATTTGCTTGCAGGATTTGCCTATTTATCATAGGTGAATCTGTCTTTGGCATGATTTCTGAGGTCTCTTAATTTTTCACTATATCAAAGTCAGGATTTTTGACAAAGAAGGGTATAAAGGACACGTAACGCCTTCTGTTCACAAGTACTATGATATACTCCTTGCAAATTATTCTATCTGAATCTATACTAACCCAAATATGGCTGAGTGCTGAGTTATAAC
>JAUQZZ010000018.1 GCA_030586765.1 Candidatus Brocadiales bacterium
ACCTAAAGACAATGACAGGCCTTCTGCTCTGCATAGCTACAGGGGCGGTTATAGTAGGGGGTATTCGTCGAATAGGGCGTGTGGCCAGTTATCTGATGCCTTTTATGGTCTTACTGTATCTTGGGGGTTGCCTGGCGGTGCTGTTACTGAACAGTGACAAGCTCTTACCTGCCTTTGGGCAGATAATCTACTGTGACACCTCTTCCGTAGCTATCACCGGGGGTTTTGCTGGAGGCGGTGTATGGCTGGCCATGAGGATGGGTGTGGCCAGGGGTGCATTCTCTAATGAGGCAGGCCTGGGAAGCGCACCCATGGCCTATGCCACCATTAAGACAGACCACCCGGTAAAGGGCGGGTTAATAGCCCTCTTAGAACCCTTTGTGGACACCATCATAGTGTGCACAGGGACTGCCCTGGTAGTTATTACCAGCGGTCTGTGGAAGGGAGAGGTCAGCGGTGCAGTGCTGACCTCCAGGGCTTTCGAATCCCAACTTCCCCTCCTGGGGCGACATATAGTCCCTATAACCCTGACCCTCTTTGCCTACTCTTCTATTATTGGCTGGTACTATTATGGGGAAAAAAGCATCGAGTATCTGGCTGGCAGTAGCTGGATACCGTCATATAAGGCCCTTTTTCTTGCTGTACTGTTTATAGGAGCGGTTATAAAATTGGACATCGTCTGGAGCTTTGCCGACATATTTAACGCCCTGATGGCCCTGCCTAATCTGGTGGCCTTGATTCTTCTCTCTGGGGTAGTAAAGGAAAAGACAGAGGACTATTTCCGTAGAGTCCAATATAATAAGAAATCCCCTTGATAAGCCCCACTGGGCCTTCTATACTTTTATAGAATAGTTTTTAGGAACTTTTAAAAAAAGAGAATTCTTATATGACAATTAAATACAAGCCCTTGCCTCAAGACATCCTTCTGCAGATGCCAAAAGTAAAGGAGTACCTTCTTGCACACCCCAGGGTGGTCTTTGCCTATCTCTTTGGGGGAATAAGCAGGGCGGTGGTCAGACCCCTCAGCGATATAGATATTGCAGTGTATCTCTCTGAAGGTTCAGACCTGAAAGAGGAGAGGTATGAGATACTGGGCAGACTTGCAGGGCTTTTAAGAACCGATGAGATTGACCTGGTTATCCTAAATACGGCTTCTCTACCCCTTAAGGCTAGGGTTATTCGCCAGAAAGAGGTCGTAGTGGATAAAGACCCATCTCTGCGACACCAATTTGAGTCGCTGGTCCTCAGGGAATATTTCGATTTTTCCATAAAAGAGAGAGACATCCTCTTCAGGAGATTTTCCCTTGGTAGATAAAGTAATGCTCCTTCGCAAACTTGCTGAAATGGAGGATTATCTGGGGCAAATAAAGGAATTCTCCCATATAACACCCGAGGATTATGCAAAGGATTGGAAGACGCAGAGAATAGTAGAGCGTACCCTTCAGATAATGATAGAAATTTGTGTAGACATCGCAAACCATATTATAGCGGATAGGAAGTATCGTGTACCTTTTAGCTACGCCGATACTTTCAAGGTGCTTCAGGAAGAAGGTATAATACATGCCGAGCTTTCTGGGAATATGGAAAGAATGGCTAGATTCAGGAATATCCTTGTCCATCACTATAACAAACTGGACGCCTCCACAATGGTAACCCTCCTCCGGGAACAATTAGAGGACTTCTTAAGGTACAAGGATTCCATACTGAGGACCCTTGAGAGTCCCTAATAAAGAAGAGAGTTCTTCTTATTAACTAACCCGTGTAATGCCCAGTGCCCCATGAGGCTCTCAAGAATCTTGCGCACTATTTTCCAGGGTGCTATAATGCACCTGTCCGCCCCCCCAGGGGCAGACGTGTCTCAGGTGCGCCCGTAGCTCAGCAGGATAGAGCGACGGTTTCCTAAACCGTAGGTCAGAGGTTCGAATCCTCTCGGGCGTACCATTTTCTACTCTTGCCACCTTCTGCTATTGTACAAAAGCAGGGTGCGTCCCCCTGAGGGGGACGCACCCTGCTCGCCTATATCTCCTTAGATGGTTCGAATTCGCACTGCCCGAGAACAGCACCCCTCTACGCACTCAGGCTGAGCGGACTTTGTTCAGGGTCTCTGCCAGTATGCCCTCGTAAATCTTGTCCGCATCCTCCGTCGAAATCCCTTTCCCATTGTACAACTCGGGGAACTCCTTCTCTACAGGATGAAGGGCCTGCCTGCTTAGCATCTCTGCCAGTATCATCCTGTAATACTGTAGCTCGGAGTGTAGAGAACCCTCTTCACCAGGTGCAAAAGAAGGCAGTTCATCGGCATATTTAAGGGCCATATAGGTCGCAAAACCTTGTGCAAGGGATGTATGTAGTATGAACCTCTTGAGTTCTTTGAGTTCATCGCTAGTCATGGTGCGAGTCCTCCTTATAGTTTGTTTAGGAGTCTATCGTTCTAAAATCAATAATATCACTTTTTGCAGAAAAATTGTACGGTTACCATAAGTCTTGGGGCTTTTAATCAAGATGGCCTACCTACCCGTCCGCCTAAGTTTTGTAGCGTCTGGTCTCCGTACCAGATGCAGGCCTTTGGGGGCGTCCGATACGGCGATAGGATGCTACAACCCTCTTACCTTGTTAAACCTTTTTGCTATGATGATTTATCTTGCACTTGCAAAAACTAAGAGGGCCCTATATAATTCAAAAGGGCTACAAAAGCACTGTTAAGGGATTTGCTCATGTACGACCTCCACACCCATAGTATCCTTTCCGATGGGGAATTACTGCCCTCAGAGCTGGCCAGGCGCTATGAGGAGATGGGCTTTAGCGGGGTAGTAATCGCAGACCACGCGGACTATTCTAATATAGAGCAGGTAGTGCCCAGCCTGGTAAAGGTCTGCAAACAACTCAGTGCCTCTATGAAGCTAAAGGTAAAGCCAGGAGCAGAGCTCACCCACATTAGACCCTCAGAACTCTCAGGGCTGATAAAAATGGCCAGGCAATTAGGTGCTGAGTTGGTCTTAGTACACGGGGAGACTATAGTGGAGCCAGTTCTTATAGGAACAAACAGGGCGGGTATAGAGGGGGGAGCAGACATTATTACACATCCAGGATTGATAACAGAAGATGATGCCAGGCTTGCCAAGGAGAAAGGGGTGCGGCTGGAGATATCTGCCCGAAAGGGACACTGCCTGACCAACGGGCATGTGGTCAAGATTGCTAGAAAGACAGGGGCACTACTGGTCTTTGGCTCGGATTCCCATGGCCCAGGAGACCTCCTGGATAGGGCGACGGCAGGCAGGGTGGTACGTGGTGCAGGTCTTGATGCCCATGAGGTGGAGGAAGTCTTCCTAGAGACAGAGAGGGTCTTTCACAGCAATAAGGAGCCTTTAAGATGATGACCCCAGAGGAATTAATAATCCTGGGCAAGAGGTACCTAGAATGGCTTAAGGAGCACAAGATTACCGTAGGCCTGACTGCTGTATTGGTTGTGGGCCTATCTCTAGCTACTATGAGCTATCTAAACAAAAAGACCAGGAAATACGAGACCGTATGGAAGAACCTGGGGGAATTAAGCCTTGATACCAGTATTGCCGAGTTTCAGGAGCCAAAGGCCCGAGAGGAACTCCTCTCCAGGGCCGTAGAGGCTTATAAGGGCATGCTGGAAGGCTCCTCTGCAAAGGGGGCGGAGCCCTGGGTACTCTTTCAACTGGGCAATGCCCAGTATAGTTCAAGGAAGTACGATGAGGCCATCACCACGTATAAGGAATTCTTGAATAAGTATAGCGACCACTCTTTGAAACCCTTTGTCAGGCAATCCCTTGCCTACGCCTGTGAGGAGAAGGGCCACTACGATGCGGCGCTTATGTACTTCCAGGGAAATGCCCCCACAGATAGCCACTATCTTGTGTCCCAAGAAAAGTGGGATACAGGCAGGTGCTATGAGAAATTGGGCCAAAAGGAGGAGGCCAAAAAGGCCTATACAGGGGCTATTAATCTGGCCCCAGAAAGTCCATGGGCAAAGCTGGCTCAGTATCGGTTGGATAGCTTAGAATGATTGTGACATGAAGAAATCCTGGGTAGCGCAGGCGTAGCTGCGTTATCCGTGCGCTACAGGAAGAATCCTAAACAATATGCCTCAGGAAACAGCAGAGAAGAAGGTTCTGGAGTTTGAGGTCAAGAGGGATTACCAGGGCAGGAGGATAGATAAGTACCTTGCCGCCCGACTACAGCAGTACTCCCGCTCCTTCCTCCAGAGGCTTATTAAGGAGGGGGCGGTCAAGGTAGATGGGCGCCCGGTAAAGAGCAGTTACGCTATACGCAGGGGCGATACCATCGCCCTGGAACTCTCCATAATAGAGGAAGAGGGGATAAGGCCAGAGAATATCCCCCTGGACATTATCTACGAGGATGACTACCTAATGCTCATAAATAAGCCCCCTGATATGGTGGTACATCCAGCCCCTGGTCACATGAGCGGCACCCTGGTAAACGCCCTGGCATATCACGTTCAACAGCTTTCCTCAGTGGGTGGGCCCTTAAAAGCCGGGATAGTCCATCGATTGGACAGGGACACTAGCGGTATCATATTGGTCATCAAGAGTGACCAGGTGCATCAAGACCTAGCCACTCAGTTTGAGAGGCGCAGGGTGCATAAGGAATATATTGCCCTGGTGGAGGGAGATGTGGAATTGGATTCCGATGTAGTGGAGCTCCCTATAGGCAGGCATAAAAGGGATAGGCTCAAGATGGCCGTAAGACATGATGAGGGCAAGGAGGCCACTTCGGAGTATGAGGTACTGGAGCGCTTTGGGGATTTCACACTAGTAAAGGTTATGCCCAGGACAGGCCGCACCCATCAGATACGCGTCCACATGAGGGCTATTGGGCACCCCATAGTAGCCGATGCCAACTATAATAGCCGCGATTGCCTGTACCGCTGGGAAATTACAAAAGAAAAGCCCAGACCAGAAGAAGACCCCATCCTTGACCGTCAGGCCCTTCACGCCTATAAGCTAGAATTCTTCCATCCCATCCTCAAAAAGAAGATGTCCTTCCAGGCCGAACTCCCAGAAGACATGAAGCAAGCGCTAGACCTCCTCAGGGAAATTAAATCCAGGAAGAAATAGCAAGAATTGTAGTTGTCCGCCAGAGGCTGCCTCTGGCGTGGCTCGATTTACCTAGCCTTTATCGAACCCAATAAATTGGCAACTACAATCTACACTATAAGGTTAGAAATGTCACAGAGTTAAAAACCCTTGCCAAGCACCCCTGGAAGTGTTAACATCTATTTTAGAAAAGATCCCTTCTGTTAAGTCTTTTCTTCAGCTATGCTTACCTCTACGACTATATTATCCGTGAGACGTAACGATGCGGTGGCCATCGGTGGGGACGGTCAGGTGTCTATGACCAATACCATCCTCAAGCAAGACGCCAAGAAGATCCGCAGGCTCTACCATAACAAGGTCATAGTCGGCTTTGCAGGTGCTACCGCTGACGCCTTTGCCCTCATGGAGAGGTTTGATGGGAAACTGGAGCAGTACCAGGGCAACGTCTTAAAGAGTGCCTATGAGCTGGCAAAGGAGTGGAGGACGGACAGGGTGTTGAGGAGGCTTGAATCTCTACTGGTAGTAGTAGACAAGAGCACCTCCTTACTTATATCAGGGAGCGGCGACATAATAGAACCCACGGACGGTGTAATTGGTATCGGCTCGGGTGGACCCTTCGCCACGGCGGCTGCCAGGGCCTTACTCAGGAATACACAGATGAGCGCCAAGGAGATAGTAGAGGAAGCCCTGAGGATTGCCTCAGAGATTTGCGTCTTTACAAATAGTAACCTTGTAGTAGAGGAAATAAAGTGAAGGAATATACCCCGCGCCAGACTGTAGCAGAACTGGACAAGTATATAGTAGGCCAAAAGGATGCAAAGAGGGCAGTGGCTATAGCCATAAGGAACCGCTGGAGGAGACTACAGCTCCCCCCAGGACTCAGGGAAGAGGTGTTGCCCAAGAACATCATTATGATTGGACCCACAGGGGTAGGGAAGACAGAGATAGCCCGCAGGTTGGCCTCCCTGGTCAGGGCCCCCTTCCTCAAGGTAGAGGCCTCTAAATATACAGAGGTGGGCTATGTGGGAAGAGACGTGGAGTCCATGGTCAAGGATTTGGTAGAAATCTCTGTCAATATGGTGAAGGGAGAGAAGATAGAAGAGATGCGTCCCTTAGCAGAAAAAAGGGCAGAGGAAAGGCTCCTAGACCTCCTCTTACCCCTACCTCCCAGACGAAGGGGCGATGTGGAGGAAGAAACGGAGTCCCAGCACCTGGAGACCAGGGAGAAGTTCAGAAAAAAACTCCAGGAGGGCAATCTTGAGGACCGCATCGTAGAACTCACCCTCCAGGAAAGACCCCTAGTAGTTCAGGGTGTAGTAGCTGGGGTGGAGGAGATGGGTATAGACTTCCAGAATATGATAGAGAGGATGATACCTCCCCGCACCCAGACAAAGAAGCTCACGGTAGGTGAGGCACGGCGGGTACTAGTCCAGGAAGAGGCAGAAAAGGCTATCGACAGGGAGAGACTTATTAGAGAGGCCCTGGAGAGAGCGGAAGATACTGGAATCATCTTCATTGACGAGATAGACAAGGTGGCAGGGAGGGAGACAGGGCATGGTCCTGATGTCTCTCGCGAGGGTGTACAGAGGGACCTCCTGCCCATTATTGAGGGCACCACAGTACCTACCCGCTACGGTCTGGTGAAGACAGATAGGATACTATTCGTCGCCGCTGGCGCCTTCCACGTCTCAAAGCCATCGGACCTTATCCCCGAACTCCAGGGCCGCTTCCCTATAAGGGTGGAACTGGAGAGCCTTAGTAAGGAAGATTTCATAAGAATCCTCAAAGAGCCCAGAAATGCCCTTATAAAGCAGTATTCAGCCCTCCTGGAGACTGAAGGCCTGAAGGTGAGCTTCCAGGAGGATGCCATCGAAGAAATTGCAGAGATAGCCACCCAGGTGAACCTGCGCACACTGAATATAGGAGCCAGGAGGCTCCACACTGTTATGGAGAAGCTCCTGGAGGATGTCTCTTTCGATGCCCCGGACCTAGACCACAGGGAGTTGGTGGTAGACGCTAAATATGTGAGGGAAAAACTCCAGCCCATCCTCAAAGACGAGGACTTGAGCAGGTATATACTGTAAATCCACTTCCTGTGTAGTGCAGACCTTTAGGTCTGCTAATAATGAAACCGGATTCTTCGCTTCGCCCTGAACCTAGTATGGTTTAGGGCTTCGCTCAGAATGGCAAAAAATGGTAGACAACGAAGTTTACCCTCGTTGAGACAAGAATCAACGACCATAAAGGTCGTTGGCTACCAGATTGGGTGCACCTTTATGTTCTTTATGTAGCGTGGCAGCTTGCTGCCACGTTCAAACGTTGGAGCAAGCTCCAACGCTACATCCCGCTCGCCGAGCAAGCTCGACCACTACATTCTATAATCAAAGCCCTTCTGCTTCCCTCTCCTTACCGGCCTTTATGCTCTTTTGTATCATCCGCCTAAGGAGCCAGCTCCGCTCTGCCCCACCCATCAGGTTCTTCAGGCTCTCGTAGAGGCCTGGGTCATGGACAAGGGCCCCCATGGTGCCCTCCCCTCGGGCCATCTTTTCCGTAACAGCCTTGAGGTTCCTAGAAACCTCAGTAAGGTCTTCTAGAAGGGCCGCCTTCTCGGGGTCAAACAGCAGGGCGTGGAGGATTCCCTCCTGGGTCTCCACCTTCTCCAGCAAATTGTTCAGTCTCTGAGACGCCTGGGCTAGACTCTTCATCCTCTCGTTAAACTCCTTATCATAGGCCAGGGTATGGAGGAGATTATCCCCTCCTTCTACTTGCTGAGTTACACTCCTGAGGGATTTTGCTGTGGCAATGAGATTATCCAACAGCTCGTGCCCTACAGGGTCAAAGATTAGGGCATGGAGGATACCCTTCCCCTCCTCAATAGCCTTTATGTCCTCTTTAAGGACACTGGTAGCCTCGGCGATGGTCTCAATAAGCCTGGTCTCCTCTAGCTTGGTAAGGGTCCTGGTCACACTGGAGAAGGCACCCAGGCTACCCTCAAAGACCGTAAAATAGTCAATAGGCTCCAGGCTATTAACATATCCGCCCTCCTCCACCATTGGCTTATCGCTACTACCTACAGTAATATCTATGTAGGCATCCCCTGTTACATAGCTTAGCCATTTGATACCACATACAGAATCCCTCCTTATCCTCTTCTGGAGAGACTTATTTATCTCCATCTCTACCTCTATCTGTTTGCCCGCCAGCTCCTCGGGGAATATTATCCTCTTTACCTTTCCTGCACTGACACCTGCAAGCCTCACTGGGGATCCTTCCTGGAGGCCCCTCATGTTAAGAAAGGTGGTCTTTAGTATAATATTTGGCTTAAAATAGCCCTTCTTTGTACCTAGAACAAATATAGACACCCCAAAGCCTATCAAGGCCACAAGGAGGAATATACCCGCCCTAATTGCAATTACCTTTTCCCTCTCCATAGCGGAATCCTTATGAGACCTCTGAAAAGCCATATTTATGAGGTCTCGGTGTAATTTATCCTCCCCCTCGATAGGGGAGGGAAGGGTGGGGGTAATTTCCAACCCGACGTATATTTGTCCATCTTAAGCGTACTTAGATAAATTGGACAGTCACCCTCCCCCTTCCCCCTCCCATCAAGGGAGGGGGAAATAGAGGAAATTTCCGTACTTTTACAGAGGTCTCCTTATGTAAAGACCATACCGCCTGTCATGAATTCCCTGATGAAAGGGTCTTCCGACTCCTCGAACTCCTTCCATGTACCCTCTGCCACTATCTTTCCGTCGTAGAGCATGGCTATGCGGTCCGTAACCATCTTAACGCTCTGCATGTCGTGGGTAACCACCATGGAGGTCACCCCTAACTTTTCTCTCAGCCCCAATATAAGTTCATTTATCTTCCTAGCATTTATAGGGTCAACCCCAGTATTAGGCTCATCATAGAGCATAATCTTTGGGTTTGTGGCAATAGCCCTGGCTACTGCCACCCGCTTCTTCATCCCTCCGCTCAATTCCGCTGGCATCTTCCCTTCTACACCATCGAGACCTACTAGATGAAGCGTCTCAGCCACCCTCTCCCTTATTTCCTTTTTGCCCAGCCTTAGGTGCTCTCTCAGGGGATAGGCAATATTATCGAAGACCGTAAGGGAATCAAAGAGGGCAGAACCTTGAAAGACCAACCCCACGTTCTTTCTTATCTCTAATAGACTCTTCTCATTAAGGGCAACCACGTTTCTGCCCATAACAAATATCTCGCCCTTATCAGGCCTTAGAAGTCCAATGACCTCCTTCAGTAGCACCGTCTTACCAGAACCGCTGGAACCTATCAGGGAGACTATCTCACCTTCCTTAATGCTGAGGTTTATGCCCCTATGAACCCACAGGCCGTTAAAGACCTTGTGGACGTCTTTTAATTTTATTATACCCTGAACACTCATCTCAAAATATAAGAAACAACTTAGTTAGAAAGAAATCCGAGATTAGGATAGCGATGGAGATGGTTACCACTGCCCTGGTAGTGGACCTCCCTACCCCTGTAGTACCTCCCTCCGTGTGTAACCCATAATAGCAACCAAAAAGGGCAATCAGAAACCCGAAGAAGACTGTTTTCCCTATGCCACTCAGGAAGTCGCCAATGGTTATCGCCCACCAGACGGTGTTGAGATAAAAGTGTACATCCATAGGAAGCTCTGCAAGGGCTACAACAAGGCCCCCAAAGATACCCACCACATCTGCAGAAACGGTAAGAAGGGGAAGCACTATCATGGCCGCCAGCATCCTCGGTGCAACTAGCTTTTTTATAGGGTTAGCCCCCAGGGCCCTCATGGCATCTATCTGTTCTGTCACCTGCATAGAGCCTATCTCCGCAGCTATACCTGAGCCTACCCTGCCCCCCACCATTATAGCCGATAGCACAGGCCCAAGCTCCCTGACTAGCGAGAGAGAGACCAGGGCACCCACATATAACTCAGCACCATACCTCTTCATGGAATGCACAGCCTGTAAAGCCAGCACCATTCCTGTAAAAATGGCAATGATGTTTACCAGGAGGAGGGACTTAGTCCCAATATTTTCCGCCTCTTGCATAACAAGCCCAAAGTCAAAGGGCCTGGTAAAGATGCCTTGAAGGCCCCTGAGGGCGAGGAAAAAGATAGTACCTACGCTCAGGAAGACCTGGCGGGCACGGTTATCTATAGCTATGAAGGCCTTCTTTACCACAACTATTTTCCTACCACGGGTTCTGTGAAACTGAAGCTCTTGACAACCTCTTGAAAGTCCTTGCGGAACTCCTGAAAATAGACAGGACTCGCCCAATAGACGATGTCATATACTAACCCCGCCCTTGCCACCACGTAGGACTCTATTCTCACCCTCTCCCCCCCTACCCTTCCCTCTAATACAGTATGTATGGCGGGTTGACCATCTAGTGTAACGTAATCCTTCTGGAGGACTTTCTTGTCTTTTATCTCTAGGAGGAGGTGTAAACTCAGGACATCAAGAGGCAAGGATTCCTTTAGCCGTGAAGGTGAGAAGATGGCAAAGGCGATGGGCTTCTCCCTGTGTTGCATGGCTATATCTGCCCCATCCATCTCCGTAGGCCTCCAGCCTGCCGCAGGTAGGGTAACTCTATATGTTCCTAATGCCTTTGAAAGAGGAACAGGCTTCTCTTCCAGGGATTGGCATCCAAGGAATAACAATAGGGCAAATACAATAGCGATCAAACCTCCACCCTCCCTTTTCTTGGGTCTTTTGGGAGGTGCGAAGCCCCTCTAAGTCCCAGTATGACAAGGCCCATAAACCCTGTCAATCAAAAACTCCTCATCTCCCTTCCATGCTTGACAGAACCCAGTCCTAAGATTATTATGCACTAAATATTAGAAGATTTACACCCCAAAGAAGGGAGATAAAGGTGATAAGCGTAGAAGAAGCTTACCGCATAGTGCTAGAAAATGTGAGCACATTGCCTCCCATAAGGGTCCATATCAAAGAGGCCTCTGGGTCTTGTCTGGCCGAGGATATAGTCTCTGATATTGACATGCCCCCTTTTGACAAGTCTGCCATGGATGGCTATGCGGTGATTGCCGAAGATGCCCTTAGCATGCCTGTCGAACTTGAGGTGGTAGAGAGTATTGCTGCTGGATTCTTGCCACAAAAGGGTATTAGTAGGGGGCAATCTGCTAAGATAATGACCGGGGCGGCCATCCCCACAGGCGCAGATGCCGTAATAAAGGTGGAAGACACAGAGAGCCTGGAGGACGGACGGGTAAGGCTACTGAGGCCAGTAAGAAAAGGAGAAAATATCTGCATAAAGGGTGAAGATTTCCAGGCAGGCCAGGTAGTCCTAAAGAAAGGCACTGCCCTGAGGCCCCAGGAGATAGGCGTACTGGCTATGGTAGGGATAGAAAAGGTCACGGTCTTTTCTAGGCCCAGGGTAGGGATAATTGCTACGGGGGATGAACTGGTGGAGATAGGCCGAAAGCCAGCCCCTGGCCAGATAAGGGATAGTAATAGCTACTGCCTGGCAGCCCAGGTAAAAGAGCTCCGGGCAGAGGTAGAATTCCTGGGTACTGCCAGGGATAAAAAGAGGGAGATTATACCTCTAGTTAAAAAGGGGTTCAAAAAGGACATCCTCCTCATCACAGGGGGCGTGTCCATGGGGGAATACGACCTGGTAGTGGATGTGCTCAAAGTCTTGAGTATAAATACCTTCTTTGAAAAGGTGTCCCTTAGACCCGGCAAACCAGTGGTCTTTGGTAAGAAATACAAAACCGTGGTTTTTGCCCTCCCTGGTAATCCTGTCTCCACCTACGTGACCTTTGAACTCTTTGTCTGGCCAGCCATTAGAAAGATGATGGGCTTTGGCTCTTTAAGCCGCCCTACAGTAAAGGCAGAAATGGAAGGGGAGATATCCAGGAAGCGAAGGAGGAGGGAGTACAGACCCGCTTGCCTGAGGATAGAGGACGGAAGATTCCGTGTCTGCCCAGTAGAATGGCATGGCTCCGCAGACCTCCTAGGTACCACCAAGGCCAATTCCCTTCTCATAGTCCCAGAGGAGACAGAAAAACTTTCCCCAGGGATGGAGGTGGAGGTGATGATTACAGGGGAGCTTTAGAGGCTCCCCGACAGCCGTGACACCAGGGGCCTTGAAAAATCTGCCAAACCTTCTAGACTGGAAACGAACCCCGTGGATGGACCTCCTCCTTGCGGCACTCTCTATAATCCTACTATCCCTGGCCTATCCCACTCCAGACCTGGGGCTCTTCGCCTGGATAGCCCTGGTACCCTGGCTACTGGTCATCGGCTCAAGGGACTCACCACCACTCCTCATCTCTTTTCTGGTTGGCGCCATATTCTTTACATATAACGGCTACTGGCTCGGATACGTCACCTATCCAGGATGGCTGGGCCTGAGTCTATATCAGGCCCTGTATTTCCTCCTCTTTGGCCTGGCCTGTAACTACCTATACAGGACCCTCCAACTCCCCCTTTTCCTCATTGCCCCTTTTCTATGGGTAGCCCAGGAATACCTCAGGTCCTCTGTCCTCACAGGCTTCCCATGGTTCTTTATTGCCCATACCCAATACAGCTATCTGCCTATTATACAGGTCTCCGAGATTACGGGAGCCTACGGGGTATCCTTTGTAGTGGTTTCTATTAACGCATGCTTCGCCCAAGGTATATTAAACTGGAAGATAGGGAAGAACGTCCATGCCCCTTTTACCCTTGCCTTTATAATCTTCCTGGTACCCCTTTCTTATGGCGTCTTTCGCCTGGCTGGCCTCAAGTTCGAGGAAGGCCCAAGACTCTGCCTCGTCCAGGGTAATATACCTCAGTATCTAAAAATGGATGAGAGTGAAGAACAGAGGGCAAAAAACCTTCAAAAATATCTCCACCTCTCAGAGGAGGTAAAGCGAGGCTCCGTAGACCTACTGGTATGGCCTGAGACCATGGCCCCAGGGCTCCTAAACATAGACCCCAGACTCACGGGTAGAAAGATAGACATCCTTGTCCAAACATCTCTAACGAACCTGGCCCAAAAGCTTGATGCGCATCTCCTTGTAGGTGGCATATCCATAGACCTGGATAGAGATGACACCTTTTACAACAGTGCCTTCTTCTACAACCCGCAAGGTATACTCCAAGACCGTTATGATAAACTCCACCTGGTGCCTTTTGGGGAGTATACACCCCTAAAGGAGTACTTCCCCTTCCTCAGGAAAATGGTCCCTTACCAAATAGGCCTCTCCCCTGGCAATAGATGGAGTATCTTTACCTTAAAGACTCAGAATCAGCGGGAGTTTAAATTTGCGGTACTGATATGCTACGAGGACACCGTCCCCCCTCTGGTGAGGAGATTTAAGGACTCAGGGGCAGATTTTCTTATTAATATGACCAATGACGGGTGGTTCGGGGACAGTGCCGAGCTAGACCAACACCTGGCCATCATGGTCTTTAGGGCAGTGGAAAATCGTACAGGCATAGTCCGGGCGGCTAACACAGGCATCTCTTCCTTCGTTGCCCCAAGCGGAGATGTCTATCTCCTTCTTCACCAAGAGGATAAACGCAGGGAAATAGAGGGCATCCTGGAAGGTAAAATACTTCTATCTGCTGGTCCAAAGAGTTGGTATACCACCCACGGCGACATCTTTGCTCAAGCCTGCCTGGCCATATCCCTTGGACTAGTCCTGGGCATTATATATAGAAGATTTTACCCTTGACATTCCCCAGACCCACCATATAATCAACCTTTATGAAGGTGAGGGGCAAATCCACAGGGTGGAAAAACTAAGAAGTGACTAAATTTTTTTGTCCAAATACATCCATATATAGCACCTTCCTAGTTATAGACCCACCACATGTTGGATGGACTTTTCTTCTTGAAGGGTATTGTAAACCATGCATCCAATAGATTTCTTCATGGGATTAATGTCCACAGACATAGGGCTTGACCTGGGCACAGTCAATACCCTGGTATGTATACCTGGACGTGGGGTAGTGCTATCCGAGCCCACGGTGGTAGCCGTAAAACCCGGAACAAACAAGGTGCTCCTGGACGGTAAGGCAGTGGGCAACACAGCAAAGGCCATGCTGGAAAAAGCCCCTCAGAGCATCTCAGTGATAAGACCCCTGAAGGATGGTGTAATTGCCGATTTTGATATCACAGAGGCCATGCTCAGGTACTTCATCCTGAAGGTGCATAAGAGGAAGTGGGGGGTAAGGCCCCGCCTGATAATAGCCATCCCTGCGGGCATCACCGCTGTGGAGAAGCGGGCGGTGGTGAACTCCTCTGAGAGGGCAGGGGCCAGGGAGGTGTATATGGTCTCTGAGCCCAAGGCGGCCGCTATAGGCGTAGGCCTACCCATAGGTGAGCCAGTGGCCCATATGATAGTAGATATAGGGGGCGGCACCACAGAGGTGGCAGTTATCTCCTTAGGTGACATCTTTACCCACGTAAGCCTCAGGGTGGCAGGAGATGAGATGGACGAGGCTATCGTCCAGCACATACGTTCTAGCTATAACCTGGATATAGGCTACCGTACGGCAGAAAATATAAAGATTGAGATAGGCTCTGCCTACCCTATGGAGAGGGAACTCACTATGGAGATAAGGGGCAGGGACAGCATTGCAGGCCTTCCCAGGTCCACGGTTATATCCTCTGAGGAGATAAGGGAGGCCCTCAAGGGACCTATAGACCAGATTGTGGGGGCAGTGAAGACGGTACTAGAGAGGACAGTGCCTGAACTGGCCTCTGACCTGCTGGAATATGGCATGGTGCTGGTAGGGGGCGGCGCCCTCTTAAAAGGACTAGACAAGCTCTTGGCTGAGGAGACAGGACTACCCGTGCGCATTGCCGAGGACCCCCTTACTGCAGTAGCCAGGGGAACAGGCATCCTCCTGGAAAATCTAGACCTTTATAAAGATGTTCTACAAGATGAGGAGTCAGAGGCTTAAAAAAAGAGGCTTCCCAAAGAAAATCCTACTAGCCATTATACCTCTAGTAATATGCCTCAGCCTCCTTGCTATCCCCCTGGGGTTGGCCAACCGTATAAAGATTACCGTAAGCTCACCGCTGAAACCCATTCAGAAGGCCTTCCTGGTGGCAGGAAAGGGGGTAAAGAGGGCCTTCCTTTGGATACCCGCCTCCTGGCAGGCCTTCTCCAGGGTAGAGGAACTGGAAGGGGAGGTCTTTTGCCTGCAGAACAAGGTAGCCACTCAGGAGGCAGTCATCAACCGCCTCCAGACAGAACTATCCTCTGTAACAGAGTATTATAGGGGCGTAAAGCTGGGACAAAAACCCCTCCTTGCCCACGTCATCGCCTACGATTCCACCGACCTTAGAAGAAGCATATTAATAGATGTAGGCTCAAGACATGGCATTACCCTTGATAGTCTGGTCCTGGCCAAGGATGCCCTGGTGGGAAGGGTATCCGCCGTAGGTAACTCCACCAGCAGGGTACTCCTTATAACAGACCCGGCCTCCAGAATCCCTGCCCGTATCCTTGAGACTAGCGATGTGGGAGTGGTGGAGGGTGGTTCAGGGGAACTGTGCCGACTGAAATATCTATCTCGATGGGGTTCCAAGGTGGAAGAGGGCTACAAGGTGGTATCTGCCCCTATAGGAGGTGTCTATCCTGATGCCCTCTTTATAGCCACAGTGGCCGAGACACTTGAGGAAGAAGGCATACCTTATAAAACCCTTAGATTAAAGCCCAGGTTTGACTTGGCTAAGGTAGATACCGTTCTTGTCCTCAAAAAAGAAGATTCCTAGAGACCAATTATTACATGCCTTGGTTGATACTACTACCTTTAGTGTTCCTTACCTCCCTCCTTGAGAGTACCGCACTAAAAGAGATAGAACTCTTAGGTATAAGACCTGACCTCTTTCTCATTATTGCCGTCCTCTCTGCCATCCGTCTCGACCTCCTGGAGGCTAGCATAGCCAGTTGCCTCGTGGGCCTTGCCAAGGACATACTCTCCACAGGGCCACTAGGATTTAACGCCTCCTTCTTTATAGGACTCTCTCTGTTGATAGGACTTTCTAGACACAAGATATATAGAGACCATATCTTTGTCCAGCTTCTCATTGTCCTTATAGCCTCCCTTGTACACAGGGGTGGCTACGCCCTTATACTGGGGCTGACCCATGGTTCCCTTTCACCATGGCTCCTCCTACTGAATGTATTTCTGGGAGCCCTTTACACTGTAGCCCTTGCACCAGGACCCTACTGGCTCTTTAAGAAGTCTATACCCATGCACCCTATACGAACTTAAGATGTTAAATACTAATGTAGTTGCCCCATTTATGGGGCTCGATGAATCGAGCAACTACAGTTTTAAATGTAGCGTGGGAGCTTGCCTCCCACGTTCTAAATCCGCCAGAGGCGGACTTCACAAGATCCAACATGGAAAGTTAATTCAACACTCTTAAGATGTATCACATCAGACTCAAGATAGTCTTTGGTATTGTCCTTGCCTTCTTTATGGTAATGGTAGGCAGACTTACCTATCTACAAATCTTCCAGGGGGGCAAATATAGTGGCATCTCAAAGAAAAGGCTGGTCAGGGAACATAGTATCCCGGCCAGCAGGGGCATCATCTACGACCGCCAGGGCAGGCCACTGGCTGTAGAAGAATCTGCCTTCGATATTATGGTCGAGTACAGAAACCTCCTCTATAGTTATATCCGCTCTGGTGGCGAGAGGCCCCCTTCCTTTTCCAAGAGGAAAGAACATAATCCGCCTGAGGCGGACTCCCGGGCCTGTGAAGACTGTCACGAAGAGGAAGGACTCTGGGCAGATAGGCTTCCCATGCTCCTGAACATCACTGATTCTCAGCTCTTAAAGGAGATGGAGTACATTGTAAAAAAGGTGGAAGGAATCAAAGCGGATGTCCAGAAGAGGAAGGGAAAGAAGGTAAGGATACAAGAGGAATTCATCGCCCACCCCATAGCCAGGAATGTACCTGTAGAAAAGGCAGCAGAACTGGAGGTGAACCAGGACAGCTACCCTGGTGTATCCCTGGGTGCCAGGTCAAAGAGGTACTACCCTCAGGGCGAGGTCGCTTGCCACGTCCTGGGCTATCTAGGAAAACTCACTGAAGAAGAGTGGCAGGAAACTAAGTCCTTACAAAGACAGGCCCTGGCAGAGGAAAAAAGTTTGTCCGCGGATAGAGACCTATTCCTATACTATTCCACCCTCTCAAAGGATAGCCTCGTAGGTAGAACGGGCATTGAGGCACACCACAATCTTGAACTCTCCGGCATCCCTGGAAAGAGAATAGAAGAAATCGTCCTCAAGACCCTGAAGGTAGACAAGACCATCTTCCAGATGCCTCCACGGCCGGGCAATAACATCTTCCTTACCATAGACCTGGACATACAGAGGCTGGCTGAGGAGGCCCTGGGGAAAAGAAAGGGCTCCGTAATAGTGATGGACTCCTCCACAGGAGAGGTCCTGGCCATGGCCAGCTACCCTGTATTTAACCCTAATACCTTTGCTGTGGATTATGAGAGATTGAGCAAGGACCCTGATAAGCCTTTTCTGAACAGGGCCACCCAGGCCCTCTTGCCCCCTGGTTCCACCTTTAAACTGGTAACAGCCCTTGCGGCACTAGACGAGAGAGACATCGCCCAGGGCACAAATTTCTGCTGTGAAGGAGAACTAAAGATGGGAAGCCAGCGCCTCAGGTGCACTGTCCCTCATGGCCCTGTGGCCCTTGAAAAGGCCATAGAACACTCCTGCAACGTCTATTTCTTTGAAACAGCAAAGAGACTGGAAGGAAAGGCCTTGGAAAAATGGGCAAAGACCCTTGGTTTTGGGGAAAAGACAGGAATAGACCTCCCTTATGAGAAACCTGGCCACCTGCCTCTACCCACCTCCCTGGGGCAGAGGCTAAACCTCTCTATTGGACAGGGAGAATTACTAGTCACCCCGCTCCAGATGACAAGGATGATTGCCACCATTGCCAACGGAGGAGAGCTAGTCAGCCCACACCTGGTGAAAGGGATTACTAACAATAAGGGCCAAGCCCTTTTTGAAGGAAGTCCTGAAGATGTCAAAGGAACAGGGCAAAAGAACCCTGAGGTGCTGGTAGTGGGTGAAGCTAATCTAATAGAAATAGCCCCAGAACATCTCCTTACCCTGCGCAGGGCTTTAAGACAGGTAGTAGTGGGTGGCACCGCCAGAGGAATGGGACTGAAGGAGCTTGGGGTAGCTGGAAAGACAGGCACCGCCCAAACCCCTGGCAAGGACCTGAACCATGCCTGGTTTGTAGGCTATGTCCCCTTTGATAGCCCCCGCTACTGCTTCTCTATCGTGGTAGAGAGCACCCCTGGCCATGGTGGGGAGATAGCAGGCCCCATAGCCAGAGAACTAGTCTCAGGCCTCCTCCATAAGACCCAGATGCAACTTACCGCCAAAAAAGACAACCCCTAGGAAAGACCCTGATTAAAGTATAAAAGAAGTGGTTCGGCTATTAATAGTTGTCCAAAATTGTCTTAGAGGGTAATCAGTGAAAGATGCAATGCTTACAAAAACTGGTAAATTGCTGAAGAGGTTCTTGCCAGCAGTATACTTTGATTCGTCCGTTCTTATAGACTATTGGATGACTGAAGGCATGGAAGTACCTGAGACAGAAGTGGATGAATTAATAAAGAAAAATGAATTAACGTATTTACGCATTGTCAGAGAAATTTTGAGGTCCGAAATCAGAATTAATAAGGTAGTTGAGATTAGGAAGAAACTGGTTTTTGAGGAAGTTAAAGTTACTCCTGTTGTGAGTCCGCTATCTTTGTTGGAACTGATGGAATGGCATGCAGAAGCGACATTCAAGCAAATCGCCTCTGAAGCATCAGGAACGATATTCATTCAGAAAAAGAGCAAAAAACAAATTGGCGATTATCTCAAAAAAGCTCTAGAATTGAGGAAAACAGAAATCGAAGAACTGAAAGGAAAAAAACGAGGTGGATCCACTGGCTTGGAGATATTGATGTCTGAAACACGGCTAAATGCAGGATTTGCCCAGGCCCATGGTTTGCAGGGCTTGTTGCAAGTTGATATTGCACATTTTCATTTACCGATAAGTAAAGTGTGGGCTGAGCCGTTTGCTTATGCATACTTGCAACTGGGGGTTTGCGACATTATGCACATCCTTTTGGCTCGACACCTAGGATGTCAATATATCGCAAGTTTTGATTCAGACTTTGCAAGAGTAAAGGACATTATTAATGAGGAAACTGGAATGTTGGTATTGAACAGCCCAGAAGAAATTTTAGATATTCTTTAGACAACTTCGGACAATAAAACATTTATGGCTTCATTCTACTTGCCTAACCCCGCCTTGGGTTTGTAAATCTCAAACGTTGAGTAAAATTGCAACCCAGGGGACGTCTAGAAAGATAGACACGTAGGAGAGAGTTTATCCTCTCCGTGAAAAAGGGATAGGCGGGGCTTTCCAGGGCCGCAATAACGGGGCTGGAAAGCCATCCATTAAAAAAAGAGAAATCTTGAGAAATTAACGTAGTGCAGACCTGGTCTCGCCTATTATAGGGGCAGGGCTAAAGCCCTGCGCTACAACTCTCTTGATTTTTCAGTAATGTAGGGTGCGTCTTGACGCACCCTACAACTCAACCACTACACGCACGAGATGGAAAAGAGGGCGTAAT
>JAUQZZ010000149.1 GCA_030586765.1 Candidatus Brocadiales bacterium
GGTTCCGGTGATGCAGTTTGTGGTTCAGTTCTTTGTTTTAAAGTCCCCCTCTTTTCTCCCTTGCCAGACAGAAGAGATACTCCTGGGCATAGCCTGCATACCTGCCGAAGTAGTCCTGGGCGAAGGATACAATCTTCTTGTTTGATAGGTTTTTGTTATTAAAGTACGATTTTTGCATATGCCTCTTTATCCACCTGTCCACTGGAAAGGCCTCTAGAAAGCCAAGGGAGAAGAGCAGGACACAATCCGCCACCTTTTCCCCTACCCCAGGGAGTTCCATGAGGGAATCCTTTGCCTCTTGATAAGGGAGGGCACTAATGGACCCCAGATACCCATCATCCACCCTTCTACTAGCCGCTAAGATATAGCGGGCCCTGAAGCCTACCCCAGTCTTTTTTAGCCTGTTAATCCCTTTGATAGCACCTGGGCCAGGAAAGGTGTGGCTTTTAATACCATCTAACTCTATCGGCCTTCCAAAGTCATGTGCCAGGAGTTCCAGGCAGTGTCTTATCTTTGGTATGTTGGATGCGATGGAGCAGAGGTAAGAAATCAGACATTCCCAGGGGTCTTGCCTGATAAGGCGGAGCCCGTAGTAGCGAAGGAGTATACTCTTAAGATGATTGTCCTTGCCTATCTCTGCTAGAATCTCCTCAAGGGGATGGTCAAGAGAGAAAAAATTCCATAGAAAGTTTTCCTCTACTCCGCTAAACTCCAACTGTTTGTCCTTCTGCCTTACCCTGAAGAATTTATCCCTGGAATTTATATAGTACCAGCCTCCCATCTTCCTCCACCTAAAGAACTGTCCACATTCTAGAGTGTGTTGAAGATTAAAGTTTTTTATCTTCATTTGATGGATATTCGTCATCTCAAAAGACCTTCTCCTGTAAGCCGAAGTTTTTTAAGAAGATAGAGAAGATGTCGCGTCGGATTTTCTGTCGTTGTAAGTCTCTGTTTTTATGTCACTTACAATCTCATGCCCCAACTTCACGTCTTTATTGAATAAGGAGGAGGCGCAGATAAAAATTCTTTTAAAAATCTTAGCTCAAAAGATAAGAACGAATCCTCTTGACTAAGAGACTCTTACAAATTAATCCACCGCTATAAGAGAAGTCATGGAAAAAATTTTAATTTTTTTCTTTTGACAGACCCAAGCTTTTTGTTACTATGCCTGCCGAATTTTGAAAAATCTTTCTTCAGAGACTTGCCCGCATGAAGTTTTTAGGTTCCCTCGGGGGCCCTTGATGACCGAAAGCTGTAGAGATATTTGGGCAGGTGCCCTGAAAGAAATCGAGCGCCAGGTAAGTCCTCCCACTTATAATCTGTGGTTTAGATATACACGCCTTCTTCATCTGGAAGAAAACCGCTGCACCATAGGCGTTCCCAACACCTACACGGCTATACGGCTTCAGAGAAACTTCTTCGACCTGATAAGACAGGCGCTTTTCACCTCCAGCGGCAGGGAGGTAGAAATAGGCTTCTCCGTCTGTCAGGAAGATGCCTCTAGCCTCAGGGAGAACATCTTACCAGAGAACCCTGAAGTACCGATAGCTAAAAAGGACACTTCACATCTAGTAACGGAAAGGGTCTTGCGCTTAGAAGATTTCGTTGTGGGCCCCTCCAACCAATTAGCCTATAGTGTCGCAATAGAGATACTCAAGTCTCAGAAACCTCCCTTTAATCCCCTCTTTATTTATGGCTCCGTTGGCCTGGGAAAGACCCATATACTGCAGGGAATATGGAATTACATAAAGAGAGAAAATTCATCTTCTGGTGTTATATATATGCCTGCTGAGCACTGGACCAATGAGTTCATCTCCGCCTTGCAAAAGGGCAGGGTGGATGGCTTTAGGAATAGATACAGAAAAGTGGATGTACTCCTCATCGATGATGTGCATTTCCTTTCTAACAAGCAGGGCATTCAGGAGGAGTTTCTCCATACCTTCAACGCCCTTTACCACTCTTCAAAGAGGATAGTCCTGGCCAGCGATGCCCATCCCAAGTCTATAAAACGTATTAAGGAGAGCTTGACTAGCCGCATGGTCTCAGGGATGGTAGCCGAGATACACCCTCCAGATTTTACCACCGCCTTAGCTATATTAAAGACCAAGTGTAAGCAACTGGGAAAGGATTTCCCAGAAGAAACCCTCCAGTACATGGCCGATAGACTGAAGGGTAAAAGCGTGAGGGAACTGGAAAGCGCAATCACGGCAGTAGCCGCCTACACCCATACCTATAACAGGAAGATAAGCGTTGAATTGGCAAAGGAGGCCCTTTCTGGGGTCCTTACTGAAAGGCAGAGGCAAATAGCCCTGGCAGATATAGAAGCTGCGGTGAGCAGCCACTTCCAGCTTTCATCAGAACAACTACGTGCCTCCAAAAAGACCAGGTCTACTGTACTGCCAAGGCATCTCTGCTGCTATCTGGCCAGGACCATGACCAATTTCTCCTACGAACAGATTGGGAACTATTTTGGCAGAAGGAGACACACCTCTTGCCTCTCTGCAATGAATAAGATAAAAAGACAGTTAGAGAAGGATGAGGAATTCCGCAGGCTTGTTGAGCGATTAATTGCCAGTATTAACAACAAGGCTGCCTAACCTTTCCCTTTTCAAACCTGCCCGTCTCCCTTTGGGGCGGAGTAGTCTTATGGCAGCCCTTTAATCAGCCCTCCATCCAAGGCGGGACTTAGAGAGGAACCTTCCTTTGAACACCTCCCAGCGCCTCCAGAGGATACAGGAAAGGATTGTAAGAAGAGGACTGGACAGCCTCCTGGTGAGCAAGCTCCCCAACATAAGATACCTCAGCGGATTTAGCGGCTCAGAGGCCGTGATGCTCATAACGCGAGAACAAGCCTTATTGATTACTGACTTTAGATATATTGAACAGGCACAGGAGGAATGCAAAGGATTAGAGATAGTGGAGAGAAAGGGGCCTCTATTACGGGTCTTGGTCTCCCAGATAAGGCAACATGGGTTAAGGAAGCTGGGCTTCGAGGCGGAGGCCCTGAGTTTCGACCAGTATAGCCAGCTCAGTAAGGCCCTGGCCAGGAGGCGTACCCTTCCTGTAAAGGGCCTAGTAGAGGATATGAGGGAGACGAAGGACGCGGAGGAAGTGGGGAGGATAAGAGGGGCAATAAAGATCGCTGAGGAGGCCTTTAAGAGGCTCAGGCGGAGGCTTAAATCGGGTCTCTCAGAAAGACAGGTAGCTGCCAGGCTGGATTTTTCCATGCAGGAGGCAGGAGCTGACGGGCCAGCCTTTAATACTATCGTGGCCCTGGGGGAACGCGCCTCCTTACCCCATGCGCCCTTAACGGATAGGAGGGCTAGAGAAAAAGACTCCCTCCTTGTTGACTGGGGTGCCCGCAGAAAATCCTACAATTCCGACTTGACAAGGGTAGTCTTCCTTAATAAAATCACACCTCAAGCCCGCAAGATATATAGCATTGTCCTGGAGGCCCAGAGCCGTGCCATAGAGAAGGTTAGGGCCGGCGTCGGTGCCAGAGAAGTAGACCTGGCAGCAAGGGACTATATAGAAAAAAGGGGCTATGGAAAGAATTTTGGCCACGGCTTGGGTCATGGCATCGGCCTTGAGGTGCATGAGGGTCCCAGGCTAAACCGTATCAACAGGAGACCCCTAAGGGAGGGAATGGTTGTTACAGTGGAGCCAGGCATCTATATCCCGCATTGGGGAGGTATACGCATAGAAGATATGGTATTAGTTAAAAAAGATGGTTTTGAAGTCTTAAGTCATACCCCCAAGGGCCTTGACGAGGTAATAATTTGACCCTCCGCTACCTACCACATGGTCTGACACCCCTGGTTCTGAGAAAGGCCCTGAGACCTCTGAATCTTAATCCTTCTATCTACCCTGGCGAATGGGAAAACGATTTTTGTAGAGGTATCGTCCTTTTAGTCCTGTTTACCCTGATGAAGAGGGATTTTGGTAGCCGCAGGCTTTAGCCTGCGTTCCACGCACCCATAAAGGGTGCGGCTACAATTGTTATCCTGATGAAGAGGACCCTCAAAAGTATGGATACTATAGATAAGGTAAAAGAAATAATATCCCTGATGAATGTCCATAACCTGGCAGAGATAGAGGTGCAAGAGGATACCCTGAAGATAAGGGTCAGGAGGACTAACGGCGGCTTACAGCCTTCCATGTTACCTTCTGGTAACACCCCAGTTGCCGTAGGAGGGGAGGCGCAGTATCTCCTCACTCAGAAGGATTTTCTCGAGATTACCTCTCCTATGGTGGGTACCTTCTACAGGGCGGCTACTCCAGGGGCTGAGCCCTACATAGAGATAGGTGACACGGTGGGTCCAGAGACAGTGGTCTGTGTAATAGAGGCCATGAAGATAATAAACGAGATAAAGGCAGAGATGATAGGGAAGGTAGTGG
>JAUQZZ010000150.1 GCA_030586765.1 Candidatus Brocadiales bacterium
GCCTGATGAAGAGCAGTTTTTTTGGAGAATCCTCCAGAAACATCCCAAGTCCTGCGCCCATAGTGTTTGAACTTGCGGAGGCAGGTAAGGCGGCAGAGGAGCTTAAGGCAGCTCAGGAACTAATGGAGAAGGAAGAGGCAGTAAAGGAAGAAGAGGAGGTCAAGAAGAGACAGCTCTTTCAGGATACGGCCTCTAGCCCCATGGATGAAGAGGTAAAGGAAGAGACAGATATGGTCGGGGAGAAAGGGACCCTTGCGGCGGATACAGCCCCTGATGAGGGCCCCATGGATGGAAAGCCAAAACTCTCAGGAGAGTCTGAGGTACCTGCTATTGGTGGCCTACCTGGCGAAGGTCCTGGTCTAGCAGAGGTAATGGAGGAGCTTAAGGCCGAGGCCTTTTTGATAGAGGGCGAAAGCCCACAGGAGGAAGTTGAGGAGATAGAGGCAAGTGACTCTGGCAGTGTGGAGGGGCAGGAGGTGGCTGTGGAGAAGCCGTCCGAGACCCCTTCGGAGGTCCAGTCGGCGGAGGCTGATTTGGCTAAGTTAGCCGAGGAGGTGCCTGCACCTAAAGAGACACAAGTGGCAGAGGCCAGCCCTGATAAGACCCTTACGGAGGAGTCTCTTTTGGAGGAGAAGCTGGAACTACTAAAGGATGAAGTCAAGGAGAGACTGCAGTCTATCCCAGAGAAGCCCAAGGAACTGGCCTATGTACCACCCATGGAGGCAAGAAAGAGGTCTGAGGCCTCACCGAGGCAAGGTGCCAAGGCCTCCACCCCCACGAAGAAGCGGCCCAAGGTGGCTATTAGCTTTAATGCCAAGACCATGGCCGGTGGGGAGCCCATGCCCCTTATGGAGGCGGAGGATTCCAATGCGCCCAGGGAAGGCAAGGAGGCCTTTGCAGTAAAAAAGGATGAATATGCACCTTATTACAGGCATATCCGTGACAGGATAACCTGGTATTGGGTGCTGCGCTACGGCACACGACAGGAAATAAAACTGGAGACAGAAAATAACCTTCCCATAATAGTGGAGTTTAAGGTCTACCCTGAGGGGGTAGTGAAAGAGGCGAAGATAGTCCAGGAGGCAGGAAACCACCTCCTGGCCTCATATGTGAAGGATACCGTGGCAGACACACGATTTAAGCAGTTTCCTCCCTATGTGAAGGAGGAGTATATAGACGTGAGGTTTAACTTTTATTTCTTTTAGGAGGTAGAAGAAGTTGAACTGGATATTGGGGGGAGGACCTGTAATGATACCCCTCCTCATCTGTTCAGTGATAGCCCTTGCGGTAATCCTCGAAAGGGCTATAAGCCTGAGGAAGAGGCGTATCATCAAACCCGAGCTGGTGAGACTGGTCCAGGAGATAAGAGATGTGGGGGATGTACCTGTAGCCTTTTCAAAATGCCAGATGGTGAGGGGTCCCTTTTCTAACCTGATAAGGCATGTCCTTATGAACCTCCATCTTTCCTGGGAGGAAAAGCTCCACGAGATACAGATTGCAGGTAAGGAGGAGGCAAAGACCCTGGAGCGCAATCTAACTATACTGGAGGGCGTAGCAGCCATTGCCCCTTTACTGGGGCTATTAGGTACCATCTTGGGGCTGAGCGAGATTTTCGATGTGGTGGCAAAAAGAGGGCTAGGAGAACCCAAGGCCTTCTCTTATGGTATAGCCCAGGCCCTTAGGACTACTATCCTGGGCCTCGCTATTGCCATCCCCTCTATAATTGCCAGTAACTTCTTTGACCAAAGGGTAGATAGTTTGGTTCATGAGATGGAGAGGCTCTCTACCATCCTTCTCAACAAATTATACGCCTCCAAGGTCCGGAAGGAAGTCCCCGGGCGCTTTGGCGAAGTGAAGCTCAGGGACCTCCCAGAGGAACGGTAGTGCCCTTTTCTTTATTTATTTTTACGCTGATTCCTTTATAATAAAACTATATTTTATGAATTTTCGCACCAAGCGAGCCATCAAGCAGGGCATTAATATAACCTCCTTGGTGGATATGCTCTTTTTGCTCTTGATCTTTTTTGTTATCACCTCTACCTTTGTGGAGCAGCCCAATATAAAACTGGAGTTGCCCTCTACCAAACATGTTGAGGCCAGCAAGTTTGAGGATATAATCCTCAACATAAGTAAGGAGGGTAGGCTTTACCTGCAGAACCAACCGATAGGGGTGGCAGAACTAGAGGCGGTGTTGCGTAGCAGGGTAGCTGAACGAGGCGATACGGCCCTGGTTCTGCGGGCAGATAAAGAGGTCCCCTACGGGGTGGTTATAGGTGTAATGGATGTAGCTAGGAGTGTTGGCCTGAAAAGGATTACAGCCCTCACCCTCTCAAAGGAAGAAACACCCTAAGCCTTCACAAGCTCAGGGGATAGGAGAACTTTATGCTTAAAAAGAAGTACATAAAAGATAAGTGTGTCACCTGCAAGCAGTGTATGATTGCCTGTGCTGTGAGGCACTCTGCCTCCAAGGACATTTACACCGCCATTTCAGAGGTGCCCAGGTCCAGCTACAGGCTTCAGGTGAGCACCCGGAAGGAAAGGCCGCACATGACGGTGTGTCAGAACTGCGCAAAACCAAAGTGCATGGAGGCTTGCAAGTATGGGGCCATCACCAAGTATGAGGATGGCAATGTGGTAATTGACCAGGTAGCCTGCACAGGCTGCTGGGACTGTGTGGGGGCCTGCCCCTTTGGCGCCATCTCCATGGATACAGAGTTAATGGTGGCTATAAATTGTGACGATTGCCGAGGCTACCAGGACATGGCCTGTGTTACCGCCTGTAAAACCCAGGCCCTTGTTTACACAGAACCTAGATAGTCCTTGACTTTTCTTAGGCCAGACATAAAATTAGTCAAAAGTCTGCATTAGTTGAAAAGGGGTTTGGAAATGTCATCCTGGTGGCAATATGCCCTACCAGTTAGAGATTTTGAAGGGGAAAGGCCTCTTTTAGCCTTAAGAGTAGATTTTGGGCCTGGAGAACAGGCCCTCCTTATCCTGAAACAAGTTCAGGAGACGGAAGGGCAGGCCCTTAAAGATAGAGTCTGTATCCTGTCCAAGGCACAAAAAGAGGAGCCCTCCTTAAAGGGAGGTGGGAAGGACTTCCCATCTTCCTTTTCAACACATCCCTGCCCTATCAGCCTAGGCTGATAGGGCAGGCCTGCCTGTAGATTCCCAAACCCCAGAGTAAGGTATTTAGTCTGTGAGAGAGAAAGGGGGTGAAGGGTTATTGTAGACATCCTGAGAAGTATTCCATTCCTTATATTAATTTGTGCCGCAGTCTTTATACCCGTAGGGTATTTCTTGTTTTACCTTCTTTCTGCAAAGAAAAGGCACCTCTTGGAGCGCCAATCCAGGCAGGCCATGGAGGAGGCTACTGCTGAGGCAGAGAGGATAAAAAGGGAGGCCGCCCTCGCCTTAAAAGACGAACTCTTCAAGAGGAAGGAGGCCTTTGAAAGGGAGACTCAGGAGGCAAGACATGAGCTAAGGCAACTAGAGAAACGGCTTGTCAAAAGGGAGGACAGCCTCGAGAGAAGGGCAGAAATCCTCGCAAAGAAGGAAAGATACGTAGAAAGTCTCCAGGCAAGCCTTGCTCAAAAATTAAAGGAGGTTGAAGAAAGCGAACTGCGTCTTAAAAAGGCCTTGGAAGAGAATGAAAGGGCCTTACTGAAGGTATCTGGCTACTCCAGGGAAGAGGCGGAGAGGCTCCTCCTCAGTCGCCTGGAGAAGGAGCTGGAAGGGGAATGTTCCAAGAGGGTGGCAAGGGCTATCCAGAAGGCCAAGGAGACCGCTCAGGAGGAAGCCACCAAGATAATCTGCGAGACCATTCAGAGGTGTGCAGCGGACCATACGGCAGAGAATATTGTGAGCACAGTAGAACTCCCCAACGAGGAGATGAAGGGCAGGATAATAGGAAGGGAAGGGAGAAATATTCGGGCCTTCGAGAAGGCCACGGGCATCGACGTCATTGTAGATGACACCCCAGGGGTGATAGTGCTGTCAGGTTTTGACAGCGTTCGGCGGGAAGTGGCCAGGATGACCATGGAGAAGCTTATTGCCGACGGCAGGATACATCCTGCCAGGATAGAAGAGTTGGCCGAGCAGACCGGCAGAGAGATGGAGGAGATGATAAAGGAGACAGGGGAAAAGGTCTGCTTCGAAATGGGGTTTCATGACCTGCACCCTGAACTCATACAGCTCCTGGGAAGATTAAAGTACCGCACCAGCTATGGCCAGAACCAGCTTCAGCATGCTATGGAGGTGGCAGAGCTTTGCAGCCTAATGGCAGGAGAGCTGAGGTTAGATGCTAGGTTGGCAAAGAGGTGTGGCCTTCTCCACGACATTGGAAAGGCCGTGAGTAGTGAGATAGAGGGTGGCCATGCCTCCGTGG
>JAUQZZ010000151.1 GCA_030586765.1 Candidatus Brocadiales bacterium
CCATAATCCCCTGGGTCCTTAAATCACCCATTATCACGTTTCCTTCGTAATCGGAACAACAGAGGGGCACCCTGCCGTCATGGAATACAACCATCTCCCTCCATAACATGTTACATGGATTTAAAAAGGGGAGGCCGTCTTTAGAGTGAATACTTGGATCACTACTGACGCTGAATTGACCTGCCCAGTCATGGGCAAAGGTTACGTTAACATGGTCAACCTTGTTGCGCCAAAAATCGTAAAAGCCTTTTACCTCATGGATATTTTCGTCCAGTATTACATAGTTTACTTTTACAACGGGTAATGATGCCTTTTCCCTTTTCTTCATTTCCATCAGGTTTAATACATTCTCTACCACTTTTTCAAATGGAAGTCCTCTCCTTATCTTTTTGTACGTTTCTTTAGATAGGGCATCTATACTGATACCCACGACGTTCACTCCTGTCTCCAGAATCAGCCTGCTCTTTTCCTCGTCCATTAGAGAGCCATTTGTGTGGAACATGACATTCAACCCATATTTTTTAATCAGTCTTATTCTCTCAAATAACCTTTCGTCCATCAAAGGCTCGCCTACATATTGAAGGTTTATTAATCCTACTTTGCACCTGCTGGCGTCTTTTACTATCTTTTCAAAGAGTTTTGGGCTCATAGACCCGCGTGCCCTTTTCATAATAGGAATTATGCACATGGCACACTTTGCATTACAAAGATTGGTAGATTCTATGACCAGGTTTCCGGGCGGGTTACCGCTGAGCTTTTCTATCCTCTTAATTGCCCATCTATTATTAAGGGAGTTAAAGGCCCTGTTCCTTGACAGGTAAAAGATGGTCTTATAGAAGCCCTTCCGGAGGAAGGCCTCAGGGACATATCTAAAGAAATAGCCTTTAACTCTATCCAGTATTGGGTAAGACATGTTTATCCAGCCAGCCGTTCCGCCTCAGGCGGAGGGGTTATTGAATCCTGTCAACATTTTACGAAAATCCTACCTCTGCTCTGGACAGTTCTGTCATTACGATTGGGAAGAAACTGTATCTTGGTTTCATCTCTTCTTTGCAATGCAAAACAGGTAGTAACCTCTTTTGGAAGACAGACGCCACATAGTACATAAGAAAAGGGCTGGTACAAACAGTATACCCTTTCTTAAGAGGCGTAGTACACTAAATAGTATACCCAAGACCGTTCTGATGGATTCACTGAGTGTAAGGTGGCCATCAAGGTGTTTGGTTTCTACTACCATCTTTTTGAACCCTATGGCCGTTGCATCTTCCAGGCGCCTAAAAAATTTTATCTTGTCAGGAATAAGGGCCCTGGCCTCGGGGAAGGTAGGGGGAGACTCCAGGATTGAGACTACGGAGAACCCGTGTTCTTCCAGGAGAGAACGGAGGGCCCTTGGAGACCATCTTGTAAAATGCATGGGTGGATGGTCCCAGGAAAGAAGGGCCTTCCACGTATTTCGGTTGGGTATTCCTAATACAATATACCCGCCAGGAACGAGAAATTCTTTAACCCTTTCCAGGAAGCCAACAGGGTCCCATTGATGTTCAAGTACCTGAAAGAAGGTCACAACATCAAAACCCCCCTTGGAACCTTTGGCACAAAACTCCTCCAGAGACATGGCATAAACATTTTCAAGCCCAAACGACCTTTTTGCCGTCTCTACCGCATTTCTGTCAAAGTCTAGACCTGAGACCTGAAATGCCAGACCGTGCCTCTTAACTTCACCTAGAAAGTTTCCCGTACCACAGCCTATATCTAGAAGTTTGCCACTTTTCTTTGGCAGGTATCTGAAAAACTGCTGCTGATCCCACCCCGGGCCATCTGCGAAGGAGGGGATACTCCGCAATACATAGGTTTCTTCATAAAAGCTGGCCCCAGGATTTTCCAGTGGATGCCACCACTGGAGGTCACAAGAACTACACCAGTACAGGGTGTATCTTTGGTACCTTTCTACCTCTTTGTTATCGGATTCAGATTTACATACTGGACAACAGATAGGTTGCATCTCTTACCCTTTGGGAAGCGTCTTTTGACACTAGAATTTCAATATAGCATCTCTCTCAGAACTTTTTCTCCTGTAGTAGTAAGGGGGCAGAGCCCCCTTACATCCCTAAAGATAACAGAACGTACAAATCATAACCTATGTCCATATACTTCACAAGTGCCTGCGAAAGAGGGATGTCTCCAGAGGTCATGGTTTTCTTGCAAAAATCATTAACGAGGGCCCTATAACCAGGGTGCGTAGGGAGAGGTAGTAGCAAGACTCTACCAGGAGATAGGTAAGCTTCCGTAAAAATTGTTCCGCACCCCTTCCCACCACTGCCGAGGAGGTCCCTGGGACAAGAGCAGAATTCTCCACCCGCATATCCACAAACCCCGCCCTCTCCAACCACTTCTTTATGTACCGCGAGGAGAACATGCGTGGGTGGAACCCCACAAGGGGAGACAGGTTAAGTCTCCCCACTGAAATGATACCCAGGACGTTGGAGAGGTGGTAGAGAAAGAGATGGAAATCAAGATTAAGCACCCTCAGCCCCAGAAGTCCACCCCTCTTGAGGACCCTGGACATCTCCTGTACATCCACCCAGGGGTCGTACATATGGTCCAGTACGTTCCAGGCAGTAATCACCTCAAAGGATTCGGATTCCAGATGGGCGTCCTTGAGTTCACCGGCAAAGGCCTCTAACCCCAAGGAATTCCTGGCGTAAAGGACGGCCTCCTGGGAAGGGTCCACCCCGTAGACCTTCCATCCCTTTCTCTGGGCCATCTCCAGGAAATACCCCTTACCGCACCCCACGTCTAACAATTTACCAGTTTGGAAGGAGGTTTCTATGTGCTGAAAGGCCTGCTCAAAATAGGGTAGTCTGTTTTCATGCCAGTGCCTCTCCTCTGCGACCTTGCAGTAATCGTGGGCGTAAAACTCCTTTTCTTCCTCTACCGGGCACATGGGGTTCATGTAGGCCAGTCCACAGCCATTACATCTCACCATGAAAGAAGGTTCGGGAGCGAGGGGGGTCTTTATGCTAGCCAGGACGGCATGGTCTTCCCTATTACAAAAATTGCACCTGGCCCTGATAAGCATAGGTTCTTTAGTCCCCTCCGAAAAATCCCTTCTCGGTCAGAAGCCTCAGATATAACTGTACCGTCTGCTCTACGGTTTGGGTGGGGTCAAATAGTTCTTGAACCCTCTTACCCGCCTTGACAGTTAGTCTCTTTCTTAGTTTCTCATCCTTTCTCAAGCGGAGTATGCAATGGGCCATAGCCTCTGCGTCCCCTGCCGGGACGAGCAGTCCTGTCTCCAGGTTGGTTATCATTTCTGGTATACCACCCACAGCGGTGGCTACTACTGGCACACCACAGACCATAGCCTCCAGGATGGAGCGGGGGCTACAATCCCATAAGGAGGGGTTGAAGGATATGTCAAGGATGTGGGTAATCTCAGGTATATCCCTCCTGTAACCTGTCATTACCACCCTATCCTCAACACCCATGCTGGTTACTCTTTGACGAATCGCCTCCTTTAGCTCTCCATCCCCCACTATCAAAAGAAAGGCATCTAGAATCTCCTTATGTACCTTCTGGAAGGCCTCCAGGGCCGCAAAGTGTCCCTTTTCGGGGCTTAGCCTGGCTATAATACCTATCACGAAAGAGTCTTCGGGCAGACCGAGTTCCTGCTTCTTTTTTGCTACGTTAACCTGTGCCTGCCTGAATCTATCCGGGTTGATGCCAATGTGGATTACAATATACTTTTCTTTTGGGGCAATTCTGTGGTCCAGATAATCATTGACCTCGCTTTGACACATGGCAATAATTTTATCGGCCCAGAGGGCCGCCAACCTTTCTATTAAAGCGAAAAACCAACGTTTAGGTAAGCTAAAGAACGTAGAGTGAAAGATGCTCCCCTGCGGCGTGAAGACTATTACGGGGGTGTGGGCAAGCCTTGCGGCTAATCGGCCCAGTATCCCTGCCTTTGAGGTATGGGTATGGACTATTTGATAGCCGCCCTCCTTAATAAGCCTGAACAGTCTAAGAAAGGCCCATAAATCATATAAAGGGCTGACTTCTCTTCTGAACTCCGGGATGGGGTGGAAAGGGATACCCATTTTGCGGACCGTTTCGGCCGTCTTTGGGTCTGTGGCACCAGCCAGCTCCACCTGGAACCCCCTCTCCTTCAGCCCACTGCACAGGTTCAGGGCAACCTCCACCGCACCTCCGGGGATGAGTCGGGTTATAACCTGAAGCACCCTGATAGGTGTCTTCCCGTTAGATTTTTTACTATGCGGACTTTCCTTTGCCACTCAGGGCCCCCTTCGCAGGAAAATGGGTAGAGTTACCTGTACTTGCCGCCCGCACTGCGGAGAGAAACCCACTTACGGGGTCTAA
>JAUQZZ010000152.1 GCA_030586765.1 Candidatus Brocadiales bacterium
ACTGGAGCCATTACCCCAGGTTCTTTGCCAGCTTTATGAAAACCATGTACGGGCACTACGCTACCAGAGAGAACGACTTCGCCTACCATTACCTCCCCAAGATAGAAAGAAATTATAGTTGGGTACATCTCTTTGACGACATGTATGCAGGGAAACTGGAGGGGATGACAGTCTTCGGCATGAACCCTGTAGCCAACGGCCCCCATTCCCAAAAGATGATTGCAGCCCTTTCCAAGCTGAAGTGGCTGGTGGTGGCAGAGACCTTCGAGACAGAAACCGCCCAGTTCTGGAGGGCGCCTGGGGTTGACCCCTCTAAGATAGATACAGAGGTATTTCTCCTGCCTGCGGCCATATTTGCGGAAAAGGATGGCTCCTTCACCAACTCCGCCCGCTGGGCCCAGTGGAAATGGAAGGCCTTAGACCCACCTGGCGAAGCCAAGGCAGACCAGGAGATACTGGCCAGGATATTCCTCCAGGTCAGGAATCTCTACGAGAATGCCAGCGGAAGCTTCCCTGAACCTATTCTCCACCTGAACTGGCCTTACTCTGAGCCACAGAACCCTTCCCTGGAAGAGGTGGCAAAGGAGATTAATGGCCGTGCCCTGACAGACCTGCTCAACGAAAAGGGAGAGGTGGTAGCTAGGGCAGGAGAACAGTTATCAGGCTTCCTACAACTCAGGGACGATGGTACTACCTCCTCAGGCAACTGGATATACTGCGGGAGTTTCACCCAGGAAGGGAACCTTATGACCAGAAGGGGGCTCAAAGACCCCACTGGTTTAGGGATGTACCCAGAGTGGACCTGGAGCTGGCCCCTGAACAGGCGCATCATGTACAACCGTGCCTCCTGCGATGCCAGAGGTAGGCCCTGGGACCCCACTCGAACAGCCATCAATTGGGATGGTGAGAAATGGGTGGGTGACACCCCTGACTACATAGCAAATAGTCCCCCTGAGGCCGGACTGGGCGCCTTCGTCATGCTCCCAGAAGGCGTAGGAAAACTCTACGCTGTAGACTTTGTAGAGGGGCCATTTCCTGAGTTCTACGAGCCTGTGGAATCCCCGGTCAAGAATCTCCTCCACCCTGAGGCAAGCTCTAACCCTCTGGTGAAACTCTTTGGCTCGGACATGGACAAGTACGGCATTCCAGAGGAGTTCCCTATTGTCTGTACCACGTACCGTTTGACGGAACATTTTCATTACTGGACCAAACACATAACGGTTAATTCTGAGCTCCAGCCGGAGTTTTTTGTGGAGATTCCTGAAGGCCTGGCACAGGAGATGGGTATAAAGAATGAGGAAATGGTGAGGGTAACCTCTATAAGGGGCAGTATCCAGGGCAAGGCCATGGTCACAAAACGAATAAGGCCAATGATGGTGGCAGGTAAAAAGGTATGGCAGATAGGTATACCCATCCACTGGGGCTTTGCAGGCAGGGTGAAGGGGCCTTTGGCTAATTTTCTCACCCCTACGGCCATTGACCCAAATTGCTATACCCCTGAATATAAAGGATTCCTGGTAAAACTGGAAAAGGTTTAGTCATGGGAACAAGGGTGCTAGAGACCAAGGCTATTTCAGCCACTCCCTATCCACTTCTGGGAATCAGGGAGGTGCCTGAGGTCTTAGAGGTCTGTAAACTCATAGACGTCTCTATATGTATAGGATGCAAGGCCTGTGAGGTGGCCTGTCAGGAGTGGAATGACCTGCCTGTGAGCGAGACCTACACCCACTTTGGAAGCTACCAGACCCTCCCCGACCTGGCCCACAACTTCTGGAATCTCATTAAATTCAAAGAACTGGAAAACAAGGGGAAGCTCCTCTGGACCATGGCAAAGTATCAGTGTATGCACTGTGAAGACCCTGGGTGTCTAAGGGCCTGCCCTGCCCCAGGGGCCATTGTCCAGTATACCAATGGAATAGTAGATTTTGTCCAGGAGAACTGTATTGGCTGTCAGTTCTGCGTGACAGGATGTCCTTTCAATGTACCCAAAATCAGTCCGAAGACACAGAAGGTATACAAATGTACCCTCTGTGCTGACAGGGTGGAATCAGGCCTGGAACCCGCCTGTATCAAGGCCTGTCCCACGGACTGCCTGCATTTTGGACTCAAGAAGGATTTGGTAAGGATGGGGCTGAGGCGTGTGAAGCAACTTAGAGACCAGGGCTTTGAAAATGCTATCCTTTATGACCCCCCTGGTGTCCTGGGAGCACATGTCATATACGTCCTGCCCTTTGGTAATAGACCAGAAGACTACGGACTACCCAGGGACCCAGAAGTGCCTGCCACAGTGAACTGGTGGAAGGGCCCCTTGAAACTGGCTGGAAACATAATGATGATGGGTGGCGTGGCCCTGGCACTCCTCCACTACCTGAAATTTGGACCAATGGAGCTGGTAGAAGAAAAGAGAAGAGGAGCACCTGGTGAAAAGAGGCGTAAAACGAAAGAATAAAGAGATAGTGAGATACACCCTCTGGGAAAGGGTGGTCCACTGGAGCGCGGCCCTATCCTTTACCTATCTCATGCTCACTGGACTGGCCCTCTATTCCCCCAGGCTCTTCTGGATGGCCTCTATCTTCGGAGGGGGGACCACCGTAAGGGTCTGGCATCCCTTTGCAGGGGTGGTTTTCTCCGTTGCCCTGGTATTGATGTCCCTTTCCTGGGCACGCTGTATGTGGCTATACCCTGAGGACAGGCAGTGGCTCTTAAATATATGGAGCTATATCACCCACAAGGAAGAAGGCCTCCCAGAGGCAGGACGGTTCAACGCTGGTCAAAAGATGCTTTTCTGGCTCATGTCCTTTTCCGGCCTCCTACTATTACTTTCTGGAATACCCCTCTGGTTTCCTCACAAATTTTCCTGGGACGTCAGGTTAGCTAGTATATTGGTTCATGAGATAGCTACCCTGGCAGCCATAGGCGGGATTATAGTCCACGTGTACATGGGAACCCTTGCGGTGCCAGGCTCCCTGGGTGCCATGGCAAAGGGTAAGGTTACTGACCTCTGGGCAAAGACCCATCACCCAAGATGGTACCGAAGGTTAAGGCAAAAGGGATTAATTTAGTAAGACGATTAACAAAGTTTCCTCCCCCTTCCCCCTCCCATCAAGGGAGGGGGAAAATGGCTCGTTGAGGAAAGTTAAAGATTTTTTGCAAAGGTCTATTAGTATGAATTTATCCTGGGACAAGCGCATTAGCCGTGCAGAGGAACTAACCCAGCGCTACCCCTTTGCTCGGGAGTTGCTGGGATTTTACTGTCGTCTCACAGCTTATCAAAAAGACCTGTATGGGCACCTGGACTTGGAGGATTGTTCTCCCACCTTGAAGATTGCAAGGTCTGGGAAGGGTCTAAGGAAGGAACTCCCTTTAACACATCTCCTGCCCCTCTTCCCCTCCTTATTGTCTCTGGTAAAGGAGATAGGCCCCCCAGGACTGTCGCAGGTTGCCCAGGAAATGGAGTCTGAATCAGAAGTAAATTTGACAAGGCTCCTGGAGGCCTATTGGAATGGAAGAGAATTGGTCCACCCTGCGGAGGGGGCAGATAGTAGGCCCTTGGCCTTCTTTGCCAGGGCCTTTCTCCAACCCCTTGCCCAGTATTTAGCAGAAAAACTTGTAGTGAGCGGAGCGAGGCTAACGGAGAGGTCTGAGGAAGGGCCTGAGTCCAGGCCCCTTTGCCCCTTCTGTGGGGCAAGGCCCCAGGTGGGATACCTCCACGCCTCGGCAGAGGGCTCCAAGCGCTCATTGGTCTGTTCCCTCTGCTTTACAGAATGGGCCTATAGGAGACTCTCCTGTCCTGGCTGCGGAGAGGAGGCAAAGGAAAAGCTCTCCTACTACACGGCTCAGGAGTTTGCCTACATGAGGGTTGACACCTGCGATAGTTGTGGTAGTTATATAAAAATAGTGGATATGTCTAAAGAGCCTCCTGCTATTCCAGTGGTGGACGAGCTGGCCGCTATCCCCTTAGACCTCTGGGCCCAGGAGCAAGGCTATAAAAAGGTAGAATCAAATGTACTCGGGATATAATAAAAAAACCCCTAAGATACAATACCTGCCTCTAGCTGTCCTATGCCTCTTTGTATTCCTGGGAGCCGATGAGCCTGAAGAGAAGGCCCTGGAGGATACCCGCTTCGGAGCAAAGATTCTTGAAAAGGTCATGGCCCTGGAGGCCAGCCTCAGTAATTTATCTCGTAAGGTAGATGAAATGGATAAAAGGCTCTCCAAGCTAGAAAAGGCACCCCCACCCCAAGAAATCTTCCGAAAAGCCCAAGAATCTGAAAATCCCATCGTAAAGCCCCTCGATGAGAAGATAAAAAGTCCAGCTATGGATATAGAC
>JAUQZZ010000153.1 GCA_030586765.1 Candidatus Brocadiales bacterium
GTTGGCCAGCCTTCCGACCTCTCGGGAGTGGTTATCTTCCTAGCTGGCAGCGATTCAGATTATGTTACTGGTCAGACTATCTTTGTGGACGGTGGTTTCTCTGTCCAGTAAGCTAGTCTTCCTGATAAATCACATCGTCGTAAAAGGCTTCTATATCCCTTTTGTGTCGAAGTTCCTGCTGGGCCAGGGCCTCCAGAATATCCTTCACATCTGGATTCCCTATCTCTTTGGCAAACCTGGCATAAAAGTCATGGGCCTCCTTCTCCCTTTTCATGGCGAAGACCAATACGTCCTGGAGGGTAGAGGCCTCTGTAATAGCCCTATCCTTTAAGTACTCGGCTATCTTGAGGTCCTGTATCTTTTGGGCCTTCAAGTTTTTTAGCTTTTTTACGCTGAGTTTTTCTAGGCTCTCTTTGTGGCTGAGTTCCTCCTTGGCTAGTTGAGAAATCATCGCCTTGGCACCAGGGTCATTAATCTTGTCTAAGATGCCACTATAAAGCTTGTAAGCATTCTCTTCCCTTTCGATGGCCCATTCGATGACGTCTTTTACAGTTATTCCCATACTCGATATCCTTTCCCAGGAATCCTCCTTTTACATTAGTAGTTAATAATTTAGCTCTGGAAGGGTTTAAAATCATTGTATTGTTTATTCTTCTGTGAATCAAATGAAATCTTAGGTACAGGGGTATTGACCGTATTTTACTTGCAGAATTATTGCTTGTAAGTAATCGAAAGGGATTTCTGGGTGAGAGACTCAGGGATTGGATTTACGCCTGTGCTGGACCTTTGAGGGCGTTGAAGACACTCTGATGGTAGTGGCAGATGGCAATGGCCAGGGCATCGGCGGCGTCCTCAGGCTCAGGCGTCTCTGGAAGCTCCAAGATAAGCCTTACCATCTCTTTTACCTGCCCCTTTTGAGCGCTGCCCAGGCCCACCACGGATTTCTTTATAACTGTTGCCGGGTAGCTAGAGGTGGGAATTCCAGCAGTAGCTGCAGAGAGGAGGACTATTCCCCTGGCCTCCCCTATCCTTATGGCCGATTTAATGCTCTTCCCAGCAAAGACATCCTCTATGGCTACCTGCTCTGGCCTGTATCTTTCTATAACCTTTGTTAACCCTTCGTAGATGGTCTTTAGTCGGGAAGAAAAGGGGTCTTTATTCCTTGCCTTTACAGTACCGTAGGCCACGGCCCAAAGCTTGCCTGTCTTAGCTTCTACTATGCCATAGCCAGATACTATTGTGCCAGGGTCTATCCCCAGGATGCGCATGAAGGAGAATCCCCCAAGGCCATCCTCCTAAAGGAGGAGTGCCAAGGCCACCCGGCCCTAACTCTACATTAAGGAAGGAGAAAACTCAAGCCTTTTCTTAATAAGATTATATGCATGGGTTCCCCTTTGCCAGGGTTCAAGGCATGTTTTTCCCCCTCCCTTGATGGGAGGGGCTAGGGGAGGGTGGTATTCACCCCCACCCTTCCCTCCCCCATCAAGGGGGAGGGACAATACGAATAGTCCAAACATGCCTGAGGTTCGCTCAAATTATGGCGAATCTGCCTTTTGCATGACAAACCTACCTCTGGGTGACCCAGCTCCTGGTAGAGAATCTGCGGAAATCAAATCCTTTGCCAGAGGACGGCTTTCTGTTATACTCTTAACCCCATGGCAAGGGTAGACCTTTCCACAGAGTTGTGCGGGATAAGACTGTCAAATCCCACGGTGCTGGCCTCTGGGATTCTGGGCACCACGAAATCCCTCCTTAAGCGGGTATCCAGCGCAGGGGCAGGGGCCGTGACCATAAAGTCCTTGAGCCTTGACCCACTTCCAGGGCATAATAACCCCATAATGGTAGGCTTTGAGGCAGGTGCCGCAGGCACTATGCAGGGTGGCTGCGCCGCAGGGTTCCTCAACGCAGTGGGATACTCGAACCCTGGGGTGAAGGAAGCAGTTAAGGAGTTTAAAGACCTTTCAGACGTGGGTGCCCCGGTAATTGCCAGCGTCATTGGTAGGGGGGTGGGGGATTTCATGAAGGTGGTGGAGGGCCTATGGGGGCTGGATTTCTCTGCCATAGAGCTTTCCTTATCCTGTCCCCATACCCCTGGTTTTGGGATGATGGCAGGGCAGAATACCCCAGAGGCTACCAAAGAGATAATCACAGCAGTAAGGACCATGACAAGACTGCCTTTGTTTGTGAAGCTGTCGCCTAACGTGCCTGAGATAGGAAGGATTGCAAAGGCTGCGGAGGAGGCAGGAGCCGATGGTATAACTGCTGTTAATACCCTGGGCCCTGGCATGGTGATAAATATTGAGGCGAGACAGCCTGTACTGGATTTTAAGGTAGGCGGCGTCTCAGGCCCTGCCCTGAGGCCCATAGCTGTCAGGTGTGTCTATGATATCTACAAGGCCGTGTCCATCCCCATAATCGGTGTAGGCGGGGTGTCGACGGGTAGGCATGCCATAGAGATGCTCATGGCAGGGGCCAGTGCCGTGGGCATAGGTACGGCTGTATATTATCAAGGCATAGGGGTCTTCCAGGAGGTGTGTAGAGAGATGGAGGAGTGGATGACCGCTAACGGGTATCCTTCTATAAAGGAGCTTGTGGGTGCTGTCCATAATTGAACAGCCTATTGTTAAAAAGTAGTATGGGTAGCTGTGGGTCTCCTGACCCGCAAAACCTAATCCTGGGGTCGTTGCAATGATTCTTGAGCCAGAAATATTCAAAATAGAAGAGGTAATACCAGAGTCCACCCAGGCAAAGAGTTTTATCTTTCGTGGCAGGATAGATTATCAACCCGGACAATTTATCATGGTCTGGGTCCCCAGGCTGGATGAAAAACCCTTTAGCATCTCCTATCATGGGGAGGACTTTTTCGGGATAACCGTTGCCCTCAAGGGGAGGTTCACCCAGAGGCTCCACCAGGTGAAGAAGGGGGATAGTCTGGGCATCCGTGGGCCCTTTGGGCAAGCTTTTAACTTACAGGCCTGTAGTGAGCATAACGAATCTAATGGCCCTACCTGTGTAGTGGGGGGCGGTATAGGCATGGCCAGCCTTGCAGTGCTTATTGAGAGGCTAAAGATGTCCGCCTTAGGCGGATCCGCCTCAGGAGGACCAGTAATAGTGCAGGGGGCACGGACAGAGTCCGAGCTCCTCTATCGCACTAGATTTAAAGACATGATGCTATATACCGAGGATGGCTCAGCAGGCAGGAGAGGGCTTGTTACGGACCCATTAGAGGATATGCAGTGGAGGCATGGGTTTAAGGCCCTTTATACCTGCGGCCCTGAGGGCATGATGGTAAAGGTCTTTGAGTTTGCACGAAGGAACCGCATCCCCCTTCAGGCCTCGCTAGAGCGTTATATAAAGTGCGCCATTGGCCTCTGCGGCCAGTGCTCTTGCAATGGCCTCAGGCTCTGTATAGATGGGCCAGTGGTAAATGCTGAGACCCTTGCCACCCTAGAGGATTTTGGCAGGTTCGCCAGGCTGAGGAATAGCCAGAGGGTCACTATCGAAGAATACCTCAAAGGTTGTGCCTGAGGTCCGCCTTAGGCGGACGCCTACAGCGCACAAGACCTAATCCACCCCATGCGGGCTCTCTGTCTAATGGAAGAAGTCATGAGAAAAAGGCGCGGACTCTACGCTACATAGTTTATATTGCAGTGGTAGAGCCTTCGGGCTGAGGCCCTCAAGGTCGAAGGCTTGCTCGACATATAAAGATAGTACGTAAACTAAAAGTCCGCTCAAGGCGTTCTCAAAAGAATGGTTCTTTGGATGCCTTTCTAAAATTGATTCTTGACATCATTACGCTTCTTTTTTAAGATTTATCCGATTTCCCAGTTATCCAAGAGGGAGAGACTAAGACTATATTTGGCATTGCCTCTACCAGCTAGAGAAGGAATCTGGAAGTATGAGTCGGATAGTAGATGTTAGAGAGAAGTTATATTCCTTCTCTGGGAGAGTCATTCTTTGGTACTTGAGAAGGGTTTTGTTGGGAAAGGATAGCCCCCTTATCGTCAACTTCCAGCTTACCCACAGATGCAACCTAAGATGTAAGATGTGCAATATTTGGCGAGACCCTCAAGAAGCCACGCTGCCCCTGGAAGACTTTAAGAAGATTATAAAGGAAGCAGGGGAATTGGGATGCTTTTTCGCCTCCTTATCGGGGGGCGAATCTCTGATAATAAAGGATATCCTGTCCTATGTATCTTATGCGAAAAGCCACATCCCCTACGTCAACCTGGTAACCAATGGGCTTCTGTTATCGCAGGAGATGGCCAAGGGCCTGGCAGAAACCGGGCTAGACACTATCTCCATAAGTATAGATG
>JAUQZZ010000019.1 GCA_030586765.1 Candidatus Brocadiales bacterium
AAATAAGAGGGGCCTAGTCCGCAGATAGTTAATTCTTGAGTCTTTGGGGGGTCTGTGTTTTCCTTACTTCCGCAATAAACTAACTTACTGCTTTTATACCTTCTCTACCCTTGCGGCGCAGACCTTGTACTCAGGGGTCATGGTGATGTTGTCGTAGGCCCGCACGGTGAGCTTGTTGGCCGCGGCCTCTACAAAGTGCATAGGCATCCAGATTACACCCTCCTTTACCTTGTCCCCTACAGAGGCCCTGGCCTTCACCTCTCCCCTGCGGGTGATGACCTTCACCATGTCGCCATCCTTTATTCCGTGGATGGTCGCATCTAGTTCGCTTATCTCTACGAAGCACTCGTCAGATACCTGAGTAATCCCTACGGAGCGGCGGCTCATGGTGCCTGCATTATAGTGGTGGAGGGTGCGGCCTGTACTGAGGATGAGGGGATATTCCTTGTCAGAACCCTCTGCTGGTGGCCTGCAGGCAGGGGAGAAGAATTGCCCCAGCCCACGGGTGAATTTTTCTTTATGCAGGTACTGGGTGCCTGGGTGGTCTTTAGTGGGACAGGGCCACTGGATTCCCACGTCGTCTATCCTCTCGTAGTTTATCCCTCCAAAGAGGTTGGGGACCAGGGCAACCAGCTCATCCCATACCGCGCTAGGGTGGTTATACTTCATGGGATACCCCATCCTGGTGGAGATGTCGCAAATAATCTCCCAATCGGGCCTAGAATTTCCAATGGGCTCCACAGCCTTCTTCACCCTCTGCACCCGGCGCTCAGAATTGGTGAAGGTGCCGTCCTTCTCAGCGGCTGAGGTAGCAGGAAGGACTACGTGGGCATATTTGGCAGTCTCGTTGAGGAAGATGTCCTGTACTACTAAGAAATCGAGTTTTTCCAGGCCCTTCCTGACGTATTCCTGGTCAGGCTGGCTCATAATGGGGTCTTCCCCCATGACGTAGAGGGCCTTGAGCTGTCCATTATTTGCCGCCTGGAACATCTCTGGGGACATGAGTCCCTTGAGGGTGGGGAGCTTAACGCCCCAGGCCTTCTCAAATTTGTTTATAATGGCTGGGTCAGATACCAGTTGGTATCCATGGAATTTGTCGGGATTTGTCCCCATATCACTGGCGCCCTGGACGTTGTTCTGCCCCCTGAGGGGGTTAACCCCAGTGCTGGGCCTTCCTATGTGGCCTGTGAGCATGGCCAGGTTGGCTATGGTGCGGACGTTGTCCGTGCCGCAGACGTGCTCTGTTATCCCCAGGGTATAGTATATTCCTGCCTTTTCCGCCCTGGCGTAGAGTCTGGCGGCCTCACGGATATCCTGGGCAGGCACCCCTGTAATCTTCTCTGCCTTTTCAGGGGTGATGTCTTTACAGTATTCCTTGAGGGCCTCAAAACCCTCTGTCCTGTTACGGATGAATTCCTTGTTCTCCAGCCCCTCGGAGATGATGACATTCATTATGGCGTTTAGCAAGGCGCAGTCTGTACCTGGACGGAGTTGGAGGTAGATATGGGCACGCTCTGCGAACCATGTCTTCCTGGGGTCAGCCACTATGAACTTGGCACCACGCCTGAGGGCCTCCCTCATGTGGAGGCCTATAATGGGATGGGCCTCTGTGGGGTTTGCCCCTATGAGGAAGAGGACGTCAGCGTGGGGAATCTCGGCAATAGAGTTGGTCATTGCCCCGCTGCCGAAGCTCATGGCCAGACCGGCCACAGTTGGGGCGTGTCAGGTACGGGCACACTGGTCTACGCTGTGTGTACCCAGGGCAGACCTGCTAAACTTCATCATCAGGTAGTTTTCTTCATTGGTGCATCTGGCTGAACCCACGCAGGCCAGGGACTGGCTACCGTGTCTCTTCTTTATCTCGGTGAACTTTTTGGCTACTAGGGTTAGGGCCTCCTCCCATGTGGCCTCCACCAGCTGGCCGTTCTTTCTAATAAGGGGCTGGGTGAGGCGGTCGGGGTGATGGACGAAGTCGTATCCAAAGCGCCCCTTTATACAAAGATTGCCATTGTTGGGGACGGTGCCTACCTGGGAGGTGACCTTCACCAACTGGCCTGTCTTTTTACTTACGTTTAAGAAGAGGGTACAGCCCACGCCGCAGTAGGCGCATACGGTCTTTACCTTCTCTAGGTTCCAGATACGGCCCTTACCCTCGGCCTGCTTCTCCCTGAGGGAGCCTACAGGGCAGGTGGAGACACACTGCCCGCAGAACTCGCAGGTGGTGCCCAGGAGTGTGTCGCCGTAGGCCGGGCCTATAACCGTGTCAAAGCCCCTGTTTATAAAGTCCAGGGCCTCGGCCTGCTCCACCTCATCACATATCCTTACGCACCGTCCGCAGAGGATGCACTTGTCGTAGTCCCTCAATATCATGGTATTGGGGTCTGGGGCTATCCCCTTCTGGGGCGCCTTAAAGAAGCGGTTGTCTCTTGCACCGTATTCGTAGGCAAGGTCCTGGAGGGCACATTCACCGCACTTGTCACAAGTCATACAGTCCAGAGGATGGTCTGAGAGGATGAGTTCCAGGACAAATTTGCGGGCGTTTATCACCCTGGAGGTATCGGTCTTCACCACCATACCCTCCTGCACCTCTGCAGAGCAGGCGGTGACGAGGTTCTTGGCCTTCTCCACCTCTACAAGGCATACCCTGCAGGCGCCAAAGGGCTTTAGCCTTGGGTCGTGGCAGAGGGTGGGTATCTTTATCCCAAGAGAGCTGGCTACCTGGAGGATGGTCTGGCCTGGATTGGCCTCCACCTCTTTATTATCAATGGTGAGTTTTACCTTTGTTTCTATCATTAGCTACCCTTTTCTACTCAGTGGGTTTCTCAAAGAGGGTAGTGATAAGTAATTGTAATAATAATTTACGCTAACATATTTTATAACTTAGGTCAAGCCCAGGGGTTTTCTCAAATCTAAAATGTAGCGTGGGAGCTTGTCTCCCACGGCACACAGGGTGTGCTCCCAGCACCGTGCCAGACGAGCTGGCACGCTACATAAGACTAATTAAATCATACAAATAAATCAACATCTTTTATAATTTAGGTCAAGAGGCCAGTAATTTTAAAGGCTGGTTCTGAAGTGGCGCAAAGTGATTTTTCATTGAAAAGACCTCTTGCTGGCCTATAATAGGCCTTACATGCGGAGGATTGGGTGAAATTTAGCGAATTGGTGAGATTGTTGGAGGAAAAGGGATTTAGAGTGGTAAGAGGAAAGGGCTCTATAATAAGATGAGACCTCAGAAAAATGAAAAAATGACGCTTAAGTGTCATTGCGAGCAAAGCGAAGCAATCTCATTTTTTCTCGTGCAACCACCGGCTGTAAGTTATTCAGTCCTTTTTGGCCAAAGAAGAATAAAATTATCTTTTACCTTTTAAATAGCGCATAAACCAGTCCGCTGCCAGCCTGCTTACCTCTTCAAGGGTTCCTGGCTCTTCAAATAAGTGCGATGCTCCTGGCACAATTTCAAGTTTCTTCAGACATTGAAGGCAAGCCATGGTTTCTTTGTTAATCTCAATCACTGGCTTATCTTTTCCCCCTACTACAAGAAGTGTGGGAGCTTTGACCTTGGAAAGATAATCCATTGCGAGGTCTGGTCTACCCCCGCGTGATACAACAGCGTAAACCTCTTCAGGATATTTTGCCGCTGCAACCAATGCTGCTCCAGCGCCTGTGCTAGCACCAAAATATCCTACATTAAGATTTTTTGTCTCAGCCTTTTCTTTGAGCCATTTTGTAGCGCCTATAAGGCGCTCAGCAAGAAACTCCACATCAAAACGAAGATGGCCCGTTCGCATGTCTACGGCTTCTTCTTCTTTTGTCAGGAGGTCAAATAACAGTGTAGCAACGTCTTTCTTTTGCAGTTCTTTTGCAACATATTGGTTCCTTGGGCTAAATCTGCTGCTCCCGCTCCCATGCGCAAATAGAACGATTCCCTCAGCACCTTTTGGTAGCACAAGGGTTCCTTCTAGCACAATTTTCCCTATGGGGATTTTTACTTCTTCTTCCATTTTAGTAACTTTTTAATACCGTGCTGTATTGTCCTAACAGATGAGATACACAAAATACGAGAAGGGTTCGAGACCTTTAAGTTAGTACGATGTTTTGGTTAGAATATCATGGCGGCGTAGCCCACAAAGTCGGATGGCTCGCCCACAGGCTCCACGTCATAACTGGTGGTGTAGTGGAGGAGTTCTCCCCTTTCTACACCGAGGGTCCTGGCATAGGACACTGTAGCGGCCAGGGCACCTGGGCCGCAGGCATTATAGTTTATTGTGGCCTCTGGGACTATCTCCTCCTGGGCCATACTGAGACAAAGGTCTATAATTCTCTTGTCGTTAATATTCTTTACCCATTCCAGGGCCTTTTTCCCTGAACCCATAGTGTGCAGTCCGTATCTATAGCCGTAATGGGTGAGGTCGCTGGTGCCCAGGGTCATTACCTCCCTCCCTTGGCCCTTAATAAACTCTGCGGCCCTTTTACCTAATGAGCAGGCCTCCCTTATGGGAGGTACCATAATAGGCACTATCTTTGCCTCAGGGAAGAGGTGCTGGATAAAAGGCACCTGTACCTCAATGGAGTGCTCCATCAGGTGGCCTTCTGTGTTCTCTACTACAAGACCTCCTGCGACCTTTAGAAGCCCCCAGGCAAGGTCCGAGTCTACCTCCACCTCCCCCAGGGGTGTCTCCCAGGAGCCTTCCGTCATTATGGCTGGACTGCTTATCCCTGAGATATGCACTGAACCAAAGAGGAGGAAGACGTCAGGCCTTGATTTTATGGAGGCAAATACAGCGGCGGCGGTATCCCCGGAATACATCCAGCCGGCATGGGGTACTATGCCGGCAACGATTGCTTTTCGCTGGGCCTGATACTGAGAGGCCTTTTTCAGGTGCCTCTCCACAGCCGCCTTGCATACCCCCGCAACCTCTGGGTAAAAACCTGTAGCAACAGGGCTTCTTACCACCATAGCTTCTTTTCCCGAATATGGGTTCTTTAATTCTGTAGTGGTCGAGCTTGCTCGACTGTATTGTGAAGTTAGGCAGAGCAAGTCCGCCTTAGGCGGATCTGCCTTTGGCACGACTCTGCCACTACGGTCTTTGATGCGGGGTGCCGCAGGGCTTAAGCCCTGCGGCACCCACAAATACGAGATTCTTCGCTTCGCTCAGAATGACACAGGATATTGGATAATTTTTATTAAAATCAAATCTATCAGTAAAGAGGTGGGTTGTCAAAGTATCTTTTGCCCTGTAAAATCTAATCGATTTTGGTATCATATTACGTGCAATTGCCAAAAAGGAGATACCTGGGATGCTAGAGCTAGACGGCATAACCATAAAATGGCTGGGGCACGACTCGATGAAGATTAAGGGGGATAAGGTCATATACATAGACCCCTGGAAGCTGAAGGATACAGAGCCAGCAGATATAGTCCTCATCACCCACGACCACTACGACCACTGCTCCCCTGAGGATGTGGCCAGGGTAACAAAAAAGGGCACGGTGGTAGTAGGCGCGGCCGATGTAGGCAAGAAATTTAAGAAAGAGGATTTTAGGGTGGTGAAGGCAGGGGACAGGGTAACCATAAATGGGGTAACGGTGGAGGCCGTGCCTGCCTATAACACTAATAAGCAGTTTCATCCCAGGGCCTCAGGTTGGGTAGGCTATATAGTTACTATGAAGGGTAAGAGGATATATCACGCTGGGGATACAGACCATATCCCAGAGATGGAGGGCATGAAGGATATAGACGTGGCCCTGGTACCCGTGAGTGGGACCTATGTGATGACTGCCGAGGAGGCTGCCCAGGCGGTGAACAAGATGAGGCCCAAGATAGCTGTCCCCATGCACTACGGGGACATAGTAGGCACAAAGGCAGATGCCGAACGATTTAAGAAGCTTGCCCAGGTAGAGGTGAGGATAATATGACAGAGGTTTTGACTGGCACGGTTCCCAGGACTGAGCAGGGCCAAAGGGTCAAGGCCGTTGCCCTCCTATCAGGCGGGCTGGACAGCACCCTGGCCATCCATGTGGTGAAGGCCCAGGGTATAGACGTGGTGGCCCTTAATTTTGTTACCGTTTTCTGCCGCTGTACCCGAGGGGGTAGCTGTAAGTCTGAGGCCAGGAAGGTCTCTGAGGCACTGGGCATACCCATAAAGGTCCTTAATATTACGGACAGCTTTCTAAAGATAGTCAAGAGGCCCAAGCACGGCTACGGCAGGAACATGAATCCCTGCATAGACTGCCGCATAAATATGTTCAGGATGGCAGGGGAGTATATGAGAGAGATAGGGGCATCCTTCGTCATCACTGGTGAGGTACTGGGCCAGCGGCCTATGAGCCAGAGGAAGGAGGCCATGAGGATAATCGAGAGGGAGGCAGGACTGGAGGGCCTTATCCTGAGGCCCCTCTGTGCCAGGCAGATGGAGCCTACCATCCCTGAGAGACTGGGCCTTGTGGACCGCCAGAAGCTCTTAGATTTTAAGGGCCGCTCCCGCAAAGGCCAGATGCAACTGGCAGACATCTTCGAAGTAAAGGACTACCCCTGCCCAGCAGGGGGCTGTCTCCTTACTGACCCAGGATTTGCCTACAGGATAAAGGAGCTCTTCACCCATGAACCAGATACAACCCTGAACGACGTCCAGCTCCTGAAGGTGGGCAGGCACCTCAGGCTGAACGGCTCCGCCAAGCTGGTAGTGGGGAGGGGTGAGGAGGAAAACATGAGGATAGAGAACCTGGCCCAGGAGGGCGATGTCCTGTTCTTAATGGCTGATGTGCCAGGCCCTTTATGTCTATTGCGTGGCAACCTCACCGAGGAGGTCCTTCACCAGGCCGCCCAGCTTACCGCCAGATTCAGCAAGGTCAGGAGCCTCCCTTCCGTTAAGGTAATCCTCCGTAAGGGAGGCGAGGAGAGGGTTCTGGAGGTGACCCCTGCTGACCCTGTGTGGGCAGAGGGCCTGACCATAGTAAAGAAGGATAAAAGGAAGAATAGGAAGATAGTAGTGGAAGAGGGAGGAACAGGGCATAAGTGTGATTAGTACTTCTCTACCCTTCACCTGTCCCGAGTCTAGTCGAAGGAAGGGCGGGGTGTATCTCCTGTTGCTGGAGCTAAAGAAGGCCTACTCTTTGAGGGCAGGGAGATTAGGAGTATCTTCCTTTCCCAGGGGTTTTTATCTCTATGTAGGCAGTGCCCAGAAGAACCTGCCCCAGAGGCTGAGGCGGCATCTCTCCACCGAAAAAAGAACTCACTGGCATATTGACTACCTCCTCCACAGTGCTAGAATTTGTGCTATATATAGTTATGAAGCCCCCAGGGAGTGGGAATGCAGGTTGAGTCAGCGGATAGCTGGCCTTAAGGGGGTAAGGGTGGTACTAAAGGGTTTTGGTTCCTCAGATTGTTCTTGCCCCACACATTTGTACTTCTTTCCCAATATCCCAAGGGTAGAGGATATTGCCCCAAAGGGCCTAAGAGGTTGGCAATTAATATAGGGACGGCCTTTAGGCTATCCCTATATCTTGAAAGATTAAAAATTGTAGTGGTCGAGTCGTGCCATAGGCAGATCGCCTCTGGCGGACTTGCTCGACATACCTTAACATACAAGGCAGAGCAAGCTCTGCCACTACGTCTTAATGGGATGTGAACATGACAGACCTTACCCCCATGATGCGGCAGTACCACTCTATCAAAGAGAAATACAGGGACGCCCTCTTACTCTTCCGCCTGGGTGACTTCTATGAGATGTTCTATGAGGATGCCAGGGTGGCCTCCAGGGTGCTGGGGATAGCCCTGACCTCCAGGGCTAAGGGGGATAAGGCAGTGCCCATGGCAGGGGTGCCCCACCACTCTGTAGGGCCTTATATCCAGCGGCTTATAAAGGCGGGATATAAGGTGGCCATCTGCGAGCAGGTTCAAGACCCCAAAGAGGCAGAGGAGGTAGTGGAGAGGGATATTGTCAGGATAATCACCCCAGGCACCCTTACCGATGATAACCTCCTGGAGGGCAAGGTAAACAACTATCTAGCCAGCATTGTCCTGGGCAGGGAGGTAGTGGGTCTCTCCTGGGTAGACCTTTCTACTGGTAGGTTTCAGGTGGAGGACCTGCCAAGACCCAGGCTCAGGGACGAACTCTCCCGTATAAAGCCCTCTGAGTGTATCCTGCCGGAGGAGGAAGATGTTCGGCTGAGCCCTTCGGCAGTGAGCTCAGGGCCGAACTGCTCAGTCGAAGCCTCTGGACAGGTCGCAGATTTTCTGGAAGAGCTTAAGGTAGATATAGGGAGCATGGTCACCCCCAGGCCTTCCTGGGAATTTACCAGAGACAGCGGCTACCGTGTGCTATTAGAACATTTCAAGACCACCAGTCTCGAAGGTTTCGGCTGCCAGGGTCTTGGGCCTTCCCTCGGGGCCGCTGGGGCTATAATACATTATCTACGGGAAACCCAGAGGAATTCCCTGGCCCATATCTCTAAACTGGAGAGATTCCAGGCCCAGAACCATCTCCTCCTGGACTCCACTACCCAAAGGGGTTTAGAGCTCCTGGAAACAGTAAGGACCAGGGAGAGGGAGGGCACCCTTCTCTGGGTGCTGGACGCTACCCTCACCCCCATGGGGGCAAGGCTCCTGAGGCAGTTGATGCTCTTTCCCCTTGTCAGCCCTGAGGAGATAAGGTACCGCCAGGAGGGGGTGCAGGAATTATTTGGGGACCAGAGGATGCGAGGCGGACTCCGCACACTGCTCAGGTCAATCTCTGACATAGAACGTATATCTACCAGGGTTAGTTCAGGACATTCTAATGCCAGAGATTTAGTATCACTGAAGAATTCCTTAGAGGTGCTTCCCAGGGTGAAAGAGACCCTTTCGGGCGCCAGTTCCAGGGTGCTGAGGGGCCTTTTTCATGACATGGAGACCCTGGAAGAGGTGAGGGTCCTTATTGCTACGGCCCTGGTGCCAGACCCTCCCCAGACCGTCAGGGAGGGAAGAATGATTCGTGAGGGCTACCATCCTGAGCTGGATGAGCTCAGGAATATACACAGGAATGGCAAGACGTGGATTGCTAATTTTCAGTCCCAGGAGATACTCCGCACGGGCATAGCCTCATTAAAGGTGGGCTATAATAAGGTCTTTGGATACTATATCGAGGTGACCAATACCCATAAGGAGCGCATCCCGCAGGACTATCTCCGCAAGCAGACCCTCAAGAACGCAGAGCGCTACGTTACCCCCGAGCTGAAGGACTATGAGGCGAAGGTCCTTACCGCAGAGGAGAGGGCCAAGGAGCTAGAGTACGAGCTCTTTGAAGAGATAAGGGCACAGGTGGCCACTCACACCTCAAGGCTCCAGAGGGTCGCCTTGGTGGTGGCTCAATTAGACGTCCTTTCTAGCTTAGCCCAGGTAGCTGTGGAGAATGGTTACATCATACCGGAGGTAGTAGAAGGATGCGGGCTTCGGATAATAGACGGCAGGCACCCGGTGCTGGAAAAGACCCTGGGCAGTGGAAAGTTTGTCCCTAACAGTATAGAGATGGACGGTGAGTCTACCAGGGCGATGGTTATTACTGGGCCCAATATGGCAGGCAAGAGCACCTACATCCGCCAGGTGGCACTCATGGTTCTCATGGCCCAGATGGGGAGCTTCATCCCTGCCCGAGAGGCCAGGCTTGGCGTAGTGGATAGAATCTTCACCAGGGTAGGGGCCTCGGACGAGCTCTACAGGGGGCAGAGCACCTTTATGGTAGAGATGCAGGAGGCGGCGAATATCTTAAATAACGCTACAGAGAGGAGCCTGATAATACTCGATGAGGTGGGCAGGGGTACCAGCACCTTTGATGGCCTCAGTATTGCCTGGGCTATGACGGAATACATCTATAAAAAGGTGAGGGCCAGGACCCTCTTTGCCACCCATTACCACGAGCTTACGGAGCTTGCCCTCCTCTTTCCAGGGATTAAGAATTATAACGTAGCAGTAAAGGAATGGGGGGATGAGGTGGTATTTCTGAGGAAGATTGTGGAAGGGGGTTCTGACAAGAGCTACGGTATCCATGTAGCTAGGTTGGCAGGGGTGCCTAGAGAGGTGGTGCAGAGGGCACGGGTAATCTTGGAAGAACTTGAAGCAAACTCCCTGGACGTATACCAGAGGCCCAAGCTAGGACAATCTCAAGAGCAGGGCCTAGGGTCCCTGCAACTTCCCCTCTTCCTTTCACAGGAACAAAGGTTGATAGAAGAGATTAAGGGATTAGACCTCACAGTCCTTACACCACTTGAGGCCCTTAACAAGCTAGACGAGTTCAAGAGGAGGCTCCTGAGAGAGAAGCCAACACAATCATGATAAGATTCCAGAGGATGCGCCTTTTTTATCAGACAGACACATTATATGAAATTTGGTAATCCTCCTAAGATGCCTCTTTTGCCAGGCACATAAGTATATGTAAATGAAAGGCATATAGTTCATAAACTACTAAATTTTGTACTGGAAGTGGGGCTGAATTTTTCTATTGACATCTCTGTATTTAGTTGTATAATAACATCTTGGAAAAATACATCAATGTATTTTAAAGGGCCTCTCCATGCAAAAAGGTTTTGAAGGAAGACACAAGCCTAAAAAGCCTGTCCCCATTAAGTTAATAGTGATAAGCTCCATAGTGGGGATAATGTTTATTGTGGGGGGAATCTTTGCCTATCGCAGCCTGGGTTATTACTATGTAGAGGCGGATGAGGTAGCGGTAGTGGTTAACAACCTCACAGGAGGCGTCAAGACTATAGACCGCGCAGGTGTGGTTATCTATATACCCCTCCTACAGAATGTCTATGCCCTGGATAAAAAGGAGCAGGTTCTTCTGTTGTCCACAGAGAACATTACACCCGCCCAGCCAGAGGGCAATCCTCTGTGGGTGAAGTCCAAAGACGGTGGAGATGTGAGCCTGGACCTCCTCATCCGCTACGTCATAGACCCAAATAGGGCGGACTTTATTATTCAGACCTCTGGTATGGGTAGTGCCTATAAAGATAAGTGGCTATATGACTATGCCAGGGCCATCTGCAGATACAACTTTGGAGAGCTTATGCTGGAAGAGTTCCCTGATGCCCCGAAACGTGACCAGAAGGCCAGGCAGGCAGAGAAAGAACTGAACAAGCTACTGAATCCCTGGAGTATTAAAGTGACTGCGATAAATGCCCTGGATTATCGTTATTACAGGGAGTATGCGGAGAAGGTTATGGATAGGAGGCTTTCCGACAAGGAGGTGGAGGTGCAACTGGATAGGCAGAAGGCAGCCAGGGAGAACCAGCGGAAGGTAATAGTTGAAGAGACAAGGAAGATGGATGTGGAGGTGGCCAGATTCCGTGGAGACCTGCAGAAGAGGGAGATAAATGCCGAGGCCAAGGCAGAGCAGTTGAGACGGGAGGCCGAGGCCTATTACAGGAGGGTGGTCATTGAGGGAGATGCAGAGTACGAGAGGCTGAGGCAGGATGCCCAGGCTATCCTGGCGGAAAAGAAGTCCGATGCAGAGGGTATCCTGGCCCTGCGCAGGGCCCTGGAGCAAGAGGGCGGCCGCCAACTGGTGAAGATGGAATACGCCAGGAGGCTCAGGGAGGCAAGGATTTCGGGCATCCCAGTAACGAGGCCCGGCGAGGAGTTCCCACAGTTAAGGTCCCAGTTTGAGAGGATACCTGAGACTCCCATAACTAAGTAAGTTTTACAGGGATTAGCTATGAGTAGTAAGGTAAAATATTATGTCTTTGGTGGGCTCGTAGGATTTTTCACTATCTTCCTGGCCGTTGCCATCCCTTTTTCCATTGCTAAGATTCGTGTAGACCAGATAGGAGTAAGGGTGAAGGTCTGGAGCGTTAAGAGAGGTGTGGTACCCAAGGATGGTCTTGTAGGTTGGCACAGAGGGATACCCAAGGTAGACCAATGGGACCGTTATGACGGCACATTACAGACCTTTTTAAGGACCTCCGAGAGAATAGAAAAGATTAAGACCGAGCCTATAAAGGTAAGGACGATAGACGATTATGACGTTGATGTAGAGTTAATAATAAAGTATATACTCCGTAGAGGCGAGGTGTACAAACTCAGAATGCTCCTTGGCCCTGGGGACCGTTATAAGATAATTCTAAATAATGAGGCCGTGGACGTGGCCCGAAGCGTCTTCGGGAAGATGGGAGAAAAAGACCTCTATGACCCTTATGAGAGGCGAAAACGGGCAGAGGAGGCAGGGAAACTCCTCGCCGAGAGGATGAAAGATAGGTACCTAGATATTATAGATGTGCTACTCCTTGACCTCAGGTTTGACCCTAAGCTGGATAGGCTGATAAGAAACCGTAAGCTGGCGGAGCAGGATACCCTTGTAAATATCTCTAAGACACGGGCAGCAGACGAGAGGGGTATCACCATGACCATAGATAGCACTACCGAGGCCTTTGTGGAAAAGATTATGGGTGATAGGAACGCAAAACTAACCATCCTTGAGGCTATTACCAACCAGCGAATAGTGGAGATTACTGCAGCCGCTGACAAGTATATGATCGAGAAGAAAGCAGCTTCCGACCGATACAAGGAGGAGAGGCTAGCCGCTGGAAGGCTCCTTGTGCGTAAGGTTAATGCTGAGGGAGAAAACCTAAAGAGGGCCGCTATGATAGGACCTGGCGGTGACCTCATAGTGGCCATGGAGGCCGCCAGAAACATTAACCTTGGGGACATCAGTATCTCTACCCAGCAAATAGACCTGCTAGATATAGAGGGTATTATTGGCAAATTTGGTGTTGCTGTAGAAAAGAAAGAAATAACCCCCCCTTGAGATTTATTCCGCCTTAGTGAACCTTGTGGGAGTATTCCTGCCTAACTTTACCCTGCTAAAAAAAGCCTTGAACTTTTAGTACTTTTTTGGGATAATTATTTAACTTTCTGATTTTCTGGGATGGTTTTTGCCTGTGACTCCAAACCAATCTTTAAATAGGGGGGAGGGTTATGCTTAGAAGAACTGCCTTTAGTGTACCTATTCTTTTAGTCCTTTTTACCTCAGGTATATGCCAGGCAAGGCTGTATGATGCGCCCTGGCCTATGTTTCAAAGGGATGTCCATCACACAGGAAACGTCCGTCATCCTGGATTGAGGGGTAAGGTAACGGAACTCCCTATAGTGGGTCTAGAAGACGAGGTTTATATAGGCTCCATGGACAAAAATCTCTATGCCGTAGGCTCAGACGGGAACATAAAATGGCGCTTTAATGCTGGGGAAGGGATAGAGGGTTGCCCCGCCCTGGGATTGGACGGGACAGTATATGTAGGCACTATTGGGGGTAAGCTCTTTGCCATAGACCACAATGGTGAGGCTAAATGGAGCTTTAATGCAGGTTGGCCCATCCACAACTCCCCTGTGGTAGGGACTGATGGCGCTATATACATAGGTGGTGGGGCAATCCTATATGCAGTAAGCCCCAGTGGAAAGCAAAGGTGGTCTTTTCGTACAGAGGATGCCATATATTCCTCTCCTGCCATAGGCAGCGATGGCAGTATTTACTTTGGCTCTGACGACCGCAAGCTTTATGCTGTCTCCCCTGAGGGCCGACTAAAGTGGTCTTTTACTACCAGGGACTGGGTCCGTTCATCCCCTGTCATAGGGGCTGATGGCACCATATACGTGGGCTCCTGCGATAATAAGCTCTACGCCTTGAGTCCTGAGGGCAAATTGGAATGGGAGTATGCCACGGGTTGGACAGTTACCTCCTCCCCGGCCCTGGCGGACGACGGCACTATTTATGTAAGCTCCACGGATGGTATTCTTTATGCTGTAGATGAAAAGGGCTACTTAAAATGGTGCTATAAAACAGAGGGCCTCATCCAATCCTCCCCTATCATAGCCCACGATAGCACCATATATGTAGGCTCTAATGACAACAAGCTCCATGCAGTATATCCAGACGGGTCATTAAAGTGGTCATTTCCCACGAAGGGTGCTATTAATTCCTCTCCTGCTATAGGAAGTGATGGCACTATTTACGTAGGCTCTATGGACAACAAGCTCTATGCCATTAACCCGGATGGTACCCAGAGGTGGGCAGTGGCTACAGGGAGCTGGGTGGTCTCTGCCCCAACGATTACCTGCCCCTCTCTTGTTGCTATGGGTAGACCTGGCGAACCAAAGAGGGAGGTTAAGGTTCAAAAGATTCGTGTAAATTATGAGCTTTACGAGGATGGATGGATGGCATCCTCAGGAGTGATGGTGATAGACCCCAGCTTTCTCTCAAAGGACTTCCAGAAAAAGGTAGTCAGGCAGATGGAGTCCATTATACTCCAGAGGGTCAGTAAAGAGGTCCCTGAACCTGTGGCCAAGTTCACCCATGAGGAACTTGAAGAGTTTTCCGGGGTGGTTGTGGGCAAGTCCCCTGAGGAGGTAGTGGCGAGTAAAGTCCCTGAGGAAAAGGTTCGTTAGTGCCGTGGTGTTTTTGCTAGTCTGTCTCCACTTAATTACTTCTGAGGTTGAGTGAAAAATAGACGTCTCCTAGCATAGCATCTCGGGTTAGATGGGGTGCCACGGGCAAGTTAGGTATTCTGACAGGGGCGAGGCTCTGAAAAACTGACAGGGATAGTGTTATGCCCAGACAGGCCGACCAGGTTCCTAATAGGTCTCCTTAAAACTTATCGTATACCTACCTATCTTTTGAGGGTCTGCACCGGTTACTATCTCTTTAAAACTCTTTGTATCCTGGTACTTAAAGCCCTTAATAGTAAAATCCTGGCTGGATACCATGGTGTTAACCAGGTCGTAGACCTTTATGTTAAAGATGGCGATGCTGTAGTTGTTATTAGAGAGGTTCTTTAGTTCCCCTGTGGCCCTGGCTGAGGAGCCAAATGGCGTGAAGATTACATTCCGTACATAGAAGCCTCCACCAATCTCCCGGAAGCCCTCCTCCTCTGGGGTCTTTGGCTTCACTGCCTCGGGGGCAGCCTCTTCTACCTTTCCTTCTACCTTTACCAATTCAGGCGGAGGGGCAACACCCGTTTGCTTTTCAATGTTCTCCACGCGCCTGAGGACCTCCTCCATGGTCTTCGCCCGCTCTTCCGAGGCGCTTAAGAAGGATTCCATGGCAGTTACACGTTCCCGCATCTCTTTTTCCTTACTTGCTAGCTCCTTTTTATATTCCTCCAGGGCTGAAACAAGCCCCTTAGATATCTCCTTTTCCTCTTCCAGGGCCTTCTTTATGGGTTCCAGGGGTTTGATGAACTCCTGGTACCTCTGCTGCAGCACTGAGGTCAGCACGGCCTGGTCTTCCACCTTTTTTGTTAAATCGGACAGAGATTTCTTCATTGTCTTTAGGGTCTCTCCAAAGACTATTGTTGGGTCTCCCCTGGTACTGCCTACAGTATCTTCTATGTTTTTGAGACGCACAGCGGAGTCGGCCATCTCCTTCCTCAGGGCGCTGACGCTGGCAGTAACCTCAGATAAGGTCTTCATTAGCTCTGGTCCACCCCCCTGCTGTTGTATCCGCTCCAGGGTGCGTATCCTATTGTCTAAGGCTTCCACAGAGCGCATCCACTGGGAGAGGGACTGCTGGAAGGTATTCAGATTCTTCAGTACATCCTCACTCTCCTGACCACCCTGGCCAAGGAATATAAAGAGGGATAATAAGGCAACTATTAAGGTGTGCGCTCTTTTCATTAAAACGTCCTCTTTCTCTTGTCCTACAAAATTAATATACAACTTCTAAGGGATTTGTCAACAAAGCTACTCTTGCAGAGGTCTCATTTTATTTTTTCTAGCCTTGCATATTCCAGGAGAAGGGTCTTCTGGCCTGTGCTGAAATCCACTACTGCCCTGCGGTCCTTCCCGTAGCCCTGGGTCTCTACTATCCTGCCTGGTCCAAAGAGGGGGTGGTTTACCATCTGGCCAGGGTAAAATTCTTCCAGGGAGAGGGTCTTGTCTATCTCCTGGATGACATCCCTGGGCAATTCCTCCAGAAAGCGGGAGGGTACAGAGGGGGTCTCCAGGCCGAACCTTGAGCGCCTCCTGGCGTGGGTAAGGATTAATTCATTTTTTGCCCTGGTAATCCCTACGTAGCAGAGCCTTCGTTCCTCCTCCATCTCTGCCTCTGACTGGGAGGACTGGGCGTGGGGAAGTAGGCCATCCTCTAGCCCGCAGATGAATACCACAGGGAATTCCAGACCCTTTGCTGAATGTAGGGTCATAAGTGATACAGCCTCTACATGGCCGTCCCAGGTGTCTATGTCCTGTACCAGGGCCACCTTTTCTAGAAAGTCCTCTAATCCGCCCGAGGCTTCGGCCGTGAGCTCAGCCGAACCGGCGGACTCAGGGTTAGCCTTGTCGTATTCCTCCGCTGCATTCACCAACTCCTCTACATTGGCCAGGCGCTCCAGAAGTGCCTCATCGGTATAAGATTCCTTAAGGTAGTGGATGTATTTGGTGTCTGCTATCACCGTTGTTACCACCTCCCTCACGGGGTAAGGAGGCATTTTATGAAGGCTGGTAAGAAGCTTAGAGAAGGTCTTTAGCCCCTCCATGGCCTTACCCTTTATGCTGGGGATAACCTGTCCAGTAGCTTCCTGGAGGCTCCTGCCCTCAAGCCTTGCCCATTCCTTTAGCTTTGACAGCGAACCTGGGCCCATGCCCCTGGGTGGTGTATTTATCACCCTGTCAAAGGCTACTTCGTCATTGGGGTTCGCTAGAAGTCTTAGATAGGCGAGGATGTCCTTTATCTCCTTCCTCTGATAGAACTCCACCGCCCCTACTAGCACGTAAGGTATGCCATCCTGCCTTAAGGCGGTTTCCAAGACCCTGGACTGGGCATTGGTGCGGTAGAAGACAGCCATATCCAGATATCTCTTGTCCCCCTGGTGTAGCTCCTTGATGTGTGAGGCTATCTCCTGGGCCTCCGCCTTTTCATCCTCACAGTGGACCAGGCGGATATTATTCCCCTCAGGGTTTTCTGTCCAGAGGCCCTTGGACTTTCTAAACTTGTTATGGACGATGAGCTCAGAGGCAGCCTGGAGGATGCGCTTTGTAGAGCGATAGTTCTGTTCCAGTTTAACCACCTTTGCATCAGGATAATCCCTCTCAAACTCTAGGATATTTTCCAGGTTAGCGCCCCGCCAGCCATAAATGGACTGGTCGGGGTCCCCTGTGACGCAGATGTTATGGTATTTTTTGGCCAGGAGTTTCTGGATGACATACTGGGCAAAGTTTGTGTCCTGATACTCGTCAATGAGGATGAAGAGAAATTTGTCTTGATACCTCTCCAGTACCTCAGGGTGGTGGGTGAAGAGTTCTATAAGTTTTACCTGAAGGTCGTCGAAGTCTAGGGCGTTATTGGTCTTGAGTAAGGACTGGTATTTGGCGTAGACCTGGGAGGCAACTCGGTGAAAATATCCTGAATGTTCTTTAAGAAGGCCCTCAGGGCTGAGGAGCTTATTCTTTGCCCCGCTTATGGTGGCCGCTATAGTAGCAGGCTTCCAGTGGGTAGGGTCTAGATTAAGCTCCTTCATGGCTAGCTTTATAACGCCCAGGGTGTCAGCCGTGTCGTAGATGCTGAAGTAGCGGGAGTAGCCCAGGCGCTCTATATTGCCCTCGCTTCTAAGAACCCTGGCGCACATGGAATGAAAGGTGGAGACCCAGAGGTCAGGGTAAGAGTAATACCTCATCACCCGCTCCTTCATCTCGTCGGCGGCCTTGTTGGTGAAGGTAATGGCCAGGATATTATAAGGGCTTATCCCCTTATCTATCAGATAGGCCACCCTGCGGGTTATCACCCTGGTCTTTCCGCTTCCCGCCCCAGCCAGGACCAGTAGCGGCCCCTCCAGATGGGTGATGGCCTCCCTCTGGGGCTCAGTAACGTCTTCCAGGAGTTTGCTGAGCAGTCTCTTGGTCATTTAAGATTAAGTAAAGGGTTTAAGGCCAAAAGGCTCAAAGGTTCAAAAGTTTAAAAGCTCAAGGGTTTAATCCGCCTGAGGCGGACAAAAGTTCAAGGGTTTAAAGGCTGAGAAGTTTAAGGGCTTAAGAGTTCAAGGGTTTAAAGCAATTGAACCTTTAATCCTTCGATCTCTTAAACCTTTAAGGGTTTTTATTAAATCTGGCCAGTATCTCCTTCATCTCCTCAGCTATACTCTTTCTTGGGGGTTTCTTAAATTTTGGACCCTTTAACCCGGAGCCTCTAAGATAGTTTATCAGATTTCCTAGCATCCCTCCCACCTGACGGGCAAGGTCTTTTGCCACATTAAAATCCTCTCCACTAATATACCCCTGGTCATGGGCTACATAAAGCTGACACCGCACCTCTCCACAAGAGCCCTTGGCCAGATATAGAAACTGGATAAACTCCGTGTTCGAACCCCTCTCAAAGCCTTCGGAGATATTGGACATAATGGACACCACTGCCCTCCTCAACTGGTCTACCAGACCTGGGTCTTCAGAAAATTACTTCCTCTTTGTGAGGGCATATATATTATTCACCAATTCCCTTGCCCTCTGCCAGACCATTAAATCCTCAAAACCCTCCACCTTCTCCATCTTCCCCTCCTGGAACCTTTGAATTTTTAATTCCTTGAACCTTTAAACCCTTAATCCCTTAAGCCTTTAACTCTTGAGCTCTTAAT
>JAUQZZ010000154.1 GCA_030586765.1 Candidatus Brocadiales bacterium
GGGGGAGGGAGTTACTATACTGGACCCCTTCGAACAGGACTTTTGCAGAGGTTTCAGAATATGTAGCCCCACGCACCTACCTGTGAGGATATAGCGTAAAATCCATCACAAAGACTGGCGAGCCAAAGATACCTTATGGCAAATGCGATCGGACGAAAAAAACTCTTGACAACTAAAGGAGAAATGGTATAAGTAGCGCAATTCTAAGGCTCTTAGAGAAAGGAGACGCATATGGCCGAATTAGAAAAGAGCACTACAGGCAAGAAAGACCTAAAGCATCTCTTCCTGAAGAAGGAACTTACTACAGTAGGGAAAAAAAGTAAGAGCTTTCAGTGGCTTGTTTTGGGTCTTGCAATCTTAGCCTTAGTCATCGCTCTTATTTACTGCTTCACAGAGTTGTACGGATAAGTGGTACTTAAATCTTTCCCTAGAAACTGCCTGCCTAGAGGAAACCTGCCCAAATAATTAATTATGGAAGAAAAGACACTCAGTCTTACTCAGAGGATGGGTGAGGACCTGGCCAACCTTCTTGGAGTCTCTGTCAATATGGTTCAGAGGACGGAGTTAGCCTCCCTCCTTAAATTCATAATGGATGAGGCCGCCAGGATATTAGATGCCGAGAGGTGTACCCTATACCTGGTGGATGAAGGGACCAAGGAACTCAGAAGCTTTATTGCACAGCGGGCCGAAGTAAAAGAGATTCGTCTGCCCCTGGGCAAGGGTATAGCAGGCCATGTGGCCAAGACCGTAGAGGTGGTCAATCTTGAGGATGCCTACCAGAGCCCCCTCTTTGACCCAAAGACAGATAAGGAAACAGGCTACAAGACCCGTACCGTCCTGTGCATCCCTATGAAGGATAAGAACAATAGGGTGATAGGGGTACTTCAGGCACTGAATAAAAAGAAAGGGACCTTTAATACGCACGATGAATGGTTATTCAAGAGTTACGCCACCTGTGCGTCCAACTCTATCTCAGCGATAACCGGCGGTGAAAAGGCCGCCCCGGATGCCAAATCCAGGGAAAATCTGGAGAGGCTCAGCCTCACTGTGGAAAACATACCAGACGGGGTAATCATGCTCCTCAGGGAGGAGGACTGCGTGGTGGTGAATCCAGCGGCCAGATGGATGCTGGGCCTGGAGATTAATAAGATAGTAGACAAGAAGGGCGTGGAAGAGTGTCTAAAGGAAATAGGCCTGGGCAATGTGCTAAAGTGGCTGGGAGGTGAGGTAGAGAAACTCTCCTCTCAAGAGATAACCCTTCAGGGGCCTAAAGAAAGGGTGTTAAAGGCAGATTTTGCTGGGATAAATGGAGATGCTGGCCTCAAGAAAGGTCTTGTTATTGTCTTGAGGGATATCACAAAAGAGAAGGAGATGGACCGTATAAAGTCCGAATTTATTGCCATCGCTTCCCACGAGTTCCTTTCCCCCCTTACCTCCATGAAGAGCGCCGTAGCCCTCTTCCTTCAAGGGATGCTTGGGCCCACTACAGACACCCAAAAGAGATTCTTAAACATCATGAAGGATAGTGTGGAATACCTCTCATATCTTGCCACTACGCTCCTGGACATATCCCTTATTGAGTCAAAGAAGATGCGTCTAAAAGAGGAAAAAGTAGACCTCAGCGAGATTGTAAGGAGCAGCATAGAGAGCCTGAGGTACCAGGCAGAAAAGAAAGGAATATCCCTCCTCAGCAAAGATGGGAATATACCTCCTGTCCTGGCAGACCCTCACAGGGTGAGACAGGCAGTGCTGGCCATTCTGGACAACGCCCTTAAGTTCTCACCCCAGGGGGGAGAGGTGGTAGTGAGTATAGAATCCACTGGAAAGGAGATAGAGGTCGGCATAAAGGATAATGGGATAGGCATACCCCTTAAAGAACAGGAGAAGATTTTTGAGAAATTCTATCAGGTAGAGAGCTCCATAACCCGCGAGCATTACGGCCTTGGGCTGGGACTGAGCATATGCAAGGACATTATAGAAGCCCAGGGAGGAAGGATATGGGTAGAGAGTAAGGTTGGAGAGGGCAGCAGGTTTGCATTCACCCTGCCTTTACGCACATGACGGACAGGAAGCGGATACTGCTGGTGGAAGACGACCTGCGTAGCTCTGAGGTGCTGAAGTTTGCCCTGGAGGCAAAGAACCATGAGGTCATCCAGGCCACAAATGGGAAGGATGCCTTAACCATGGCCAGGGAGAAACCGCCACAGCTTGTTATCCTGGATATCATGTTGCCAAAGATGGACGGCTACCACTTCTGCAGGCTATTAAAGTTTGATAGCAGATTTAACCGCATCCCTGTCATTATTGTCAGTTCCAAGATACAGGAGGCAGACAAAGAACTGGGTCTCGCCTGCGGTGGCAACGAGTACATAACAAAGCCTTACGATATAAACAAACTCATAGGCACAATAGATAGATATCTAAGCAGTCCGAATTAAAGAGGGTGACTAATGCCGACCTTTAAGTACAGGGCGAGGGATAGGGTGGGTAAAGCTATTACGGGTACCTTGGAGGCAACGGGTACAGACAATGCCAGATTTCGTCTGGGTGAGATGGGCTATATACCCATCGTCCTGGAGGAGACTAAGGACAAGGGGAAAGGGCTCTCGCTAAAGTTTTTCAGTCGCGGGGTAAGTACCCAGGACATTATAGTTTTTAACCGCCAACTCTCCACCCTCTTTGCCGCTGGCATCCCACTCCTCAGGGCCGTCCAGGCCCTCTCTGAGCAGGTAGAGAACAAGGCCTTCCAGAAGATACTTCAGAAGGTGGCAACAGACATACAAGCTGGCTTCTCCTTCTCTGATTCCCTGGCCAAGCACCCCGCTGTCTTCTCAGACCTCTTTGTAAACATGATTCGTGCAGGAGAGGCCTCTGGTACCCTGGAAGACATCCTTAAGAGGCTTGCCTCCCTAGCCGAGCACGACGCAGAGACCAAGGCCAAGATAAAGGCCGCCACCCGATACCCAAAGATAGTCGTAGGTGTCATGCTTATTGCTGTAGTTATACTCATGAAATTTGTAGTCCCCAACTTTATGCAAATCTTCAAGGAGGTGGAGCTAGAACTCCCTCTGGCTACCAGGATGTTGATTGCAGCTAACGATATCTTTTCAAACTACTGGTACATCCTCTTCGGGGCGGCAGGAGGTATTTACTTCGCCTTTAACGCCTATACCAGGACCAAGGTGGGACGCCGCCAGATGGACAATTTCAAGCTGAAGGTCCCCATCTTCGGACCTATCTTCCATAAGGTTGCTATGTCCAGTTTTACCATGACAATGTCCACCCTGAACCGAAGTGGGCTTTCTATCATTAAAAACCTGGAGATATGTGCCGAGGTGGTGGGCAATGTCATAGTAACTGAGGTTATCATTAAGCTCAAAGAGAGCGTCAAGGAGGGTAAGGGCCTTGCAAGCACTATGAAGGAAAGCAAGGTCTTTACGCCTATGGTGGTACAGATGATGTCCGCCGGGGAGGAATCAGGGGAGCTTGACAACATGCTCGTAAAGGTCTCTGAGTATTACGACATGGAGGTGGACTACGCCATCAAGAACCTCTCCACCCTTATAGAGCCCGTGCTTCTGGCCTTCCTTGGTGCCGGGGTGCTCTTTCTTATGCTGGCTATATTTATGCCCATGTGGGACCTGGTCAAGATTGCCCAGAAGAATCAATAGTTAATCATAATAATCTGCCCCATCGGGAAGGAGGTGGTAGATAGTATAGTAAAGAAGGGTTGTAGCGTTGGGTCACTCCACCCAAGAATTGCGGACGGGTCTGCCTTCCCTTCAGGATGGCGTAGAGCCTCTGAAACCGTGGGGACAGAGCCCCACGGCTATAGCCCAGGTGCACTGCTACCTGGGCTCCGCTAGAGGTGGAAAGGCGTACCCAAAAATGTGTATGGTAACATCATACCTTTTCATGGCTTCTGAAAAAGGAGAAAAAAAGATATGTTGTCAAGATTGAGGAGTGAAAAGAAAGGTTTTACCCTCATTGAGCTCATCATGGTGATTGTCATTCTAGGCATAGTGGCTGCCGTAGCTGTGCCGAAGTTCCTCAGCCTGGCTGATACCGCCAAGCTCTCCGCAGCCAGGGGGGTTGGAGGAGCCCTGAGTTCTGGTATAGCGTCACTGCATGCTGATTACCTGCTAAACGGAAACGATTACACCGCTGCTATGGTAACAACTGCCGCAACGTATAGCGG
>JAUQZZ010000155.1 GCA_030586765.1 Candidatus Brocadiales bacterium
ATATTAGATAGGCGGGCCTTATCATTTCATCCATGGTGTGCTCGTGTCCCTGAAGGTCTTTCACCCTTATATCCTTGAGTATGAGTCCTGCCGCAAAGGCCCCTATGATTGGGGCCAGACCTATATAGTCTGCCACATAGGCCAAGAGGAGACACGTCAATACGGATAACAGGAGCTTCATCCCTTCCGCCCGCATCCTGGAGATGTATTCTCCCAGGACGTGGCTAAACCTTAGACTAACAACAGCGGCCCCGGCAACAAAGAGGGTGGCAAAAAGGGCCGTAGCGGCCACGTTACCCAGGGCCAGGCTTCCTGTGGCAATGATATTCGCCACTACTGCCAGGATAAGGAGACCCAGGACGTCGTCTGTTATGGCGGCCCCTACGATTATCCTGGCCTCCGGGGTATCAATCTTTCCCAGGTCTTCCAATACCCTTACAGTAATGCCAATACTGGTTGCGGCCAGGGCGGTAGATAGCACCAGCCTGGCGTAAAATTCGCAGTCGGGGAGGAGGTAAAAAGAGACCAGATACCCCATGGTACAAGGAAGCAACACCCCACCACAGGCCACAAGGAAGACCGATTGCCCTGCCCTTATCATCGCCCCCAGGTCCGTCTCCAGCCCCACCCTGCACAGGAGTACCAGGGCGCCAAACCTCCCCATGTACTCCAGGAAGGTATTATGCTGGAGAAAATTGAAGAACCCCCACCCGGTAAAAAAATAGACGTTCCCGAGCAATATCCCCAGGAGGAGTTCCCCCATAACAGGGGGCTGTTTTAGCCTGTGAGCCACCTCTCCCCCTATCTTGGCCGCTATGAGGATAATCACCATCCCGAGAAGGATGGGACTGATGGGGTCCATGTGTCTGTGGGCAGGCGCACCGTGTTTGTCGAGTAGGAATTCTTCACCTATGGGGGGACTGGACTCAATAGTTGTTGGGGAGGATAAATATATCCCCAAAAGGAGGAGCCCAACGCCAAACAGGACAAGGCACAGCCTCTTCATCTTGCGTCCCTAAGGATTTGATTCAATCAGTGGCTTATTGTCATGCCCAGGGCAGACCTGCCCTTGGGCAGAGTGAGGGATTCGCCCGCCTGAGGCGGGGCGAACAATACGTCCCTACGGGGAGACAAACTCTAGCTCTGGATGCCTGACAATCAGCACGGGACAAGGGGCCTTCCTTGCCACCTTTTCTGCCGTACTACCAAACATGGCATGTTGCAACCCCGTGCGGCCATGGGTAGCAATAGTTATAAGGTCCACGTTGCGCTTCCTGGCCTCCCTGATAATCTCAAGAAAGGGTACCCCTCTGACTACAACGTTCTGCACCTTTATCTTTTCCATAAATCGCTTGGGGATGAGCTTAACAATCTTTGCCCTGGCCTTCCCCTCCATCTCATTGTAAAGGGCGGCAGCCGAGGTCTCCATCTCCGGGGGTAGATTCAACTGAGGCACCACGTGAAGCACAATAAGCTGGGCCTTATACTCCGTGGCAAGCGACAGGGCATACATCAGGGCGTGCTGGGCACACTCAGAAAAATCTGTAGGAATGAGTATCTTTTCAATCTTTATTGACATCCTGAAACTCCCCTCCGTTAAATTGGCCCTTTAAAGGACGCATTCTACAACAAAAGAGAGTCTCAGGGCAAAGGCTTTTTGGGATATAAAGCTGTGAAGATATAAGACAAGGGTAACAATTGCAGGAACTAAATTGGAAATTGTAAATTTTAAATTTACAGTTCCCAATTTACAATCTTTCCCAATCCCTAACCCCTGGCAGACGAAGGCCAACCAACCTGCCAAAAAAAAGGACTTGCGCTAACGTCCATACCATGACCCCCCGGTTAAAGAATCTGGCAACCAGGCCAGAAGATTTTGTATTAGCTATAGACAACAGGTAATCCGCCCAAGGCGGTCTTCCCTACCACCTTCCCAATAGGTTGAAAACCTGCTGTTCTGTCGGGCGGATGTCCTCAGCCCTTAGAAATAATGAAGTAGGGGCAATTCATGAATTGCCCCTCACCATGCCCTCTCTTTGGAGGTGGCAAGAGGGCTTTGCCCCCCGTTTCCCATGTCTATATCATCCACAAATAGTGTCAGAAAAAAGTTCTTGACATTCTGGACACCACGTTATAGTCTTTTAATAGTATTATAGTATTTGGGAAGAATTGCCTCTACAACTAGCGGAGTACGGCAGGGGGATAGATTTACAAGGGGAAAGCAGGCAATCTACTTGTCTCCTTAATAGAGTACAAGCAGGTCTCAGTATCCACCACTAACTGCACGCCCCAAAAATCTTATCTATAAAATCAGCAGGCCTTATCCTATTCAATGCTGTGCAACAATGAAGCTGTCTGGTAAGGGCTATAAGTCCCTGCTCCCATTCAGCAGATAAGAGGCCTGGGAGGGTGAGAGTCATGAACCGTGAGAAGCCAAACGTCTTGGTTGTAGATGACGAGGAAACCATCCTGAAATCTCTATCACTCACACTGCAGGAAGGAGGATATGACGTTACCGTTGCTAAGACCGGTAGCGAGGGGTTGGAGAAGCTGGGCAAAAATCGCTACGATGCAATCATTGTTGATTATAAATTGCCTGATATTGACGGGCTAGAAATAGCTAAGGCCATACGAGACAGGGACCGCAAAGTTAGCTTAATTATTATAACCGCTTACATCCCTGCTGAGACAGCCGATATCAGCATCAGGTTGGGAAACTACAACTTCCTTGAAAAACCTCTTGAGGGAGAGACAGTCCTTTCCACCTTGAAGAGGTCACTCATTTCAAGAGATTACCTTGCAAACGAACAGCAGATTCTGGACAGACCTAACATTTTGGTTGTGGACGATGACTACGAAATACGTTCGGGTTTGGAAGAAATCCTCAAGGCGGCAGGTTACAATTATAAAAGTTGTGCCAATGGGCATGAGGCCCTGGAGAAAATAAAAGAGGAGTTATTCCACATGCTTATTGTGGACCTCAACCTGGGAGATATGGAGGGCGTAGAGGTCATTAAAAAGGCGAAGGAACACTTTCCCGAGATGATGATCATACTCATCACCGGGTCTCCCAGTGTAGAAAGCGTAGTAGTGGCCCTGAAATCTGGCACCTTTGATTATATTATAAAACCCCTGCACCTTGAGGACGTACTCGGAAGGATAAAAATAGGCTGGGAGAAGTACAAACAGGCCGTCCTGGTCAAACAGCTCCTGCAGAACCTCCGGATAACGACCCTTGAACTAGAAAAGTTCAACAAACAGCTTAGCACCCTGGCAGTAACCGATTACCTGACTTCCCTCTACAACCATCGTTACATCATGGAAGCCTTATCCAGAGAGTACAGTAAAATAGAACGGTTTCACCGAAGCCTGGCTGTACTATTACTAGATTTGGACCACTTTAAATCAGTAAATGATAGATATGGACACCAGGCAGGAGACGCAGTGCTTATGGAGTTAGGTTCGCTACTGAAGAATAGCGTAAGAACTATGGATATTGTAGGTAGATATGGCGGGGAGGAATTCTGCATTATCTTGTCTGAGACTGATAGTGAGAAGGCAGTGGTGATAGGGGAGAGGATACTCCAGACTATTGCAAAGAAACTGTTTAAGATAAAGGAGGACTTATGTATAAATATTACGGCAAGTCTGGGCGTATGCGGGACAGACGTGAAGGGTGTGCACTCTATAGGGATACTGCTTGACTGTGCAGACAAGGCCCTATATGAGGCCAAAGCAAGGGGCAGAAATCGTGTCGTCTGTTGGAAGGAAATTGGGAGGATGTCATCTATAGGCCACCGTGAAGAGGAAGAATCCAGGCACTAAGAGATTCTTTGTCCGCTTCGTCCTCACAAAACGACTTATAAATGGAGTTTTTCATAAGTCTCAAACTACTTCTAACCCCCCTTTTAGGCTTAGCTCCCGATGGTACGTAGATAGGCAACAAGTGACCTCGTGTGCTCTTCCCCAAGGGTCTTTCCCCAGGGTGGGCACAAGGGTGTACCCCCTACGCTGGCTGAGCCATTTGAAATGACGTTAAAGAGGTGTTCGTCCCCTTTCTTCTTGACCGCGGCAAGGTCGGCTGGTCTCGGGTTCAGGTTAAACGCATTAAAGCCATCACCAGCCCCCCTCTCCCCATGACACACCATGCAATACGCCTCGT
>JAUQZZ010000156.1 GCA_030586765.1 Candidatus Brocadiales bacterium
CCCTGAACCTAGTATGGTTCAGGGTCACCGTATCGGACGACATAAAAGGCTCGCCAAAGGCGAGTGACCTGTCATTGCGAGGAGCGAAGACGACGAAGCTCTGAGTAGGGAGGGGGTTTATCCCCCTCCGAATACGGAGGGCCATGAAGGCCCTCCCTACAGAACTAGGTAGGGCGGGCGTCTCGCCCGCCCTGTACCAATAAGGTACAGGACCCGCCCCCAGACGGGCAAGATGCCCGTCCTACAGAGATTCGGGGCTTTGCCCCTAGCAATGACACGTTGAACCTCTTTCAGAGACCTCATAGGAAGATGATAAGGCCTACACGCTTCGGTATAAAATTATTTTGCTGGCTGTTACTGGTATCATTACCCATCCTCTCAGCAGTAAGCATCAGCAGTTTTATATACATAAGGGGTGAGATAAAGAAATCAGTAACGAAGGAGCTGAAATTTCGTGTAGATGACCTTATACAACACCTGTCTGCCTTACTAAAGGCCGGGGAGGCCAGGGTAACGGACTTCAGTTCAGATGGCTTTATCAGGGATTGCGCTAGAAAACTCTCCTTCCTGGGTATGGATGAGGAGACTAGCAGCAACTTTAATAGACATCTGCTATTAAATAAAAAGAGCCTTGACCCTTCTATCCTGGAGGTCTCCATCCTTAATAGTAAGGGCATCGTCATTGGGTCAAGCAGCCCTGAGGAGGTAGGTAAAGACAAGTCCCAGGCCGACTACTTTCAGAGACCTTACATCTTTTTTGAAGAAACAGGCGTGTACTTCTCAGGTGCAATGCGTTCCAGCCAGGACCCCACCAGATTTGAACTAGTTTTCTCCCGGACTTTGACAGATAAGGATACCACCCTGCCCCTGGGCGTTATTGCCATCGTGATAGATGGAAGGCGCATAGAGAACCTGCTACACTCCTACACCATCCAGGCAACAGGTGCGCCTGAGAAAGAATGCCGCGACAAAATATTCCTCTTATCTGAAGATATGCTAGCCCTCTTTGTGGCAAACGAGGTGATGGCAGGGGAGAAGGTGCTTAATATTGATTTAGTACAGAAGGCGGTAGCTATCAGGGGTGCGGCCTCGGGTATTTACAAAGACGAAAAGGGCGAAAAGATAATAGGTAGTGCGCGGTTTATTCCTGGGGTGAAGTGGGTGGTACTCTTTGAGAGGGAACTAGCCGAAGTCTTTGAACCCCTACGAACCATGAAGTACATATTCATTGGTGGTGGTGCCATTGCCTTAACCACTATCCTCATTTTAGCCATTACAATATCAAAAGGCACGAATACCGCCCTCTCCCGTCTAACAGAAGGGACAAAGAGGATAGCCCTGGGGAACCTGGAGGAGAAGATAGAGGTGAAGAGAAGGGATGAGATAGGGACCCTGGCCATATCCTTTAACTCCATGATGCAGGAGCTCAGGGCATCCTACGAAAAAAGGGAGGAACTCTTTTCTGCTGTAGAGAGGTCAAAAAAGGAGTGGGAGCAGACCTTTGACAGCATTGAGGATATGGTAGTGGTACTGGATAGAGACCTCCGCATCTCCAGGGCTAATATGGCAACACTGAGATATGCAGGCCTTGATTTCAATGAGATAATAGGAAAGACGCATTACGAGGTCTTTCCCTTTTGCAAAGGGCCTAAATGTCCGGTAACAGGATGTAACAAGAGCCTGAAACCTGTTGATGCGGAGATAGAAGACAATAGGACAGGTAACATCTTCTTGGCCAGCGCCTTCCCCTTAATCGGCCCTGAAGGGGAACACCAGCGCACAGTTATTAATATAATGCGTAACATCACAGAACAGAAAAGGGCCTCCCAGGAGTTGGAGGCCAGGCGTATCACTGCCATGATAAAACTGGCAGAGCTGGCAGAAAAGAGGGACCCCACCACGGGTGGCCACCTTCGAAGAGTGGGTGAGTACTGCCAAATCCTCTGCCAGGAACTGAAAAAATGGTCAAAATATCATGACAGGATAAGCGATGCCTTTATGAACTCAATAAAAGAGTCCAGTCTCTTGCATGACATCGGGAAAGTGGCAGTCCCAGACGCAATACTATTAAAGAACGGCAATTTATCAAAAGAAGAGTTTGAAATGATAAAGATCCACACGATAATCGGTGCGGAAACCCTGACGGGCCCTGAATATTTTGCAACTGCAAGGGAAATCTGCCGCTCCCACCATGAGAGATATGACGGCAGTGGGTACCCAGACGGCCTGAAGGGAGACGACATACCCCTACCAGCCCAGATAGTAGGCCTGGCAGACATGTATGATGCCCTGACCTCAAAGAGACCCTACAGGGAGGCCTTGAGCCACGAAGAGGCCTGCAGGATAATTCAAGATGAATCGGGGAAACATTTTAATCCTGATATCGTCTCGGTCTTTATCAACATACGAGACGATTTCTATGCGGTAAGTAAAAGGTATTCAGACCAAGAAAGCACAGGGGGATGATTTATGCCGCTGAAGGGAATACCCAACCTCTGGGGCATATTTACTTTCATCCTCCTCTAGAGGGAGGGGGGTGCCGTAGGGCTTAAGCCCTGCGGCACCCTCACAGAAGGGGGGTGGCCCAGGGCTTTAGCCCTGGGCTCGAATTACATAGATGTCTAATCCGCTTAGGGCTACCTCCTGGGTTTAAAGACCCTGACCCACCTGGCCACGGCCTCCATCTCCTCCGGGCTGAGGATGTCCTTCCAACTGGGCATCTTGTTCTTACCGTTGGTTATGGATGCCCGTATCTGTGCGTCGGCGATGGTTTCCTGGAACTTGCGGTCTGTGAAATCAGGAGCCCCAAGGCTCTGCCCCCTTTCTGTAGGTTTCCCCAGCTCGCCGTGGCATTTCTTACAGTGGTTATCGAAGAGCTTTTTTGCATCCACCTTTTCTTCTGCAAAAGAGGTGCTAAAGACAAAGGCCACAGCCAGGACTAAAGACCACATTAATCCCTTAGTTATCATCTTCCCCCCTCCTATTTCTTTGTAGGTGCCAGCTTGCATATTATCTCGTGGAAGGCCTTGTTAGACGCTTCCCAATTAAGGTTTTTCATAAAGGCCTCTATGTAGCTCTTGCGGTCAGCCCCGAAGTCAATGAAGTAGGCATGCTCGTAGACATCTAACACGACAATAGGCACTGTGCCCCAGATACCGCCATGATTGTGCACATCCGATGAGTAGTTATGCAACCTGCCGTCATTTATATCGTAGGCAAGGATTACCCACCCCCTGGCAGCCATGCCAGCAGCCTTGAAGTCTGCCTCCCAGCTCTCATATGAATCAAAATCCTTTGTTATCCTCTCCACCAGGGGTCCTGAGGGTCTGCCGTTTCCGCCCAAGACATTAAAATAAGCCTCGTGTAAGATAACCCCATTGGCCGCAAAGGTCTCCTGCCTCTTCAATTCCCCTATTTCGCTGTAGGTGGCATTGGCTGCGGCAACGTCTGACTTCTTGAGCTTCTCCTCTATCTCATTCCTCTTATTCACGTAGCCGGTATATAGCTTACCGTGATGGATGTCCAGGGTCTTCCTGGAGATACCAGTAAGCTCCCTGGTAAAAGGTAGTGGTTTCACTAGGTACGGCATCTTCTTTCTCCTTTGCAGTTTAACTTTGTGAGGAAGGGATATCCTCCTACTAAGAGAGCGCTGAAAAACACAAGAAGACACAGGAAAACTCTTTGTAGGACGGGCATCTTGCCCGTCTGGACAGGTCCTGTACCTTATTGGCACAGGGCGGGCGAGACGCCCGCCCTACACAGTTTTTCAGAGGTCCCTACTAAGGTGTTTTATTCTAATAGATTTTGTCTTAATAAGTCAACCGTGGGTTCCTGAGCTTTGTATATAAGGGTTCGAACATGTCGGCTGATCTCCTCTGGCGGACACAGGGTGACAGACACCGGTGGCGTCCGATACGGAGATCGGACGCTACATTGCTCTGGCGAACAACCCAGATTGCTTCTCCGCCTAAGGCGTGAGCTGTCCCTACATGCTTATGTCTATGAACAATACCTTTATCCCTCTGTGTTTTGTTCAATAACAGGCTTTGTCTCCTGATCCACCCATTGGAGGTAGTCCTGGGAGCCCTGGAGCACGGGCAAAAAGAGGACCTCAGGAACCTGATAGC
>JAUQZZ010000157.1 GCA_030586765.1 Candidatus Brocadiales bacterium
AAGGAACTCCTCCAGACCGTAATCCTCGCAGTAATGTACAGGCAATGGGGAGGACTCCTGGAAGACCTTAACAGACTTCAGCCTCCTGCGGAACTCAAGAAGGGGGTGGATATTTGGGTTATAGAAATACCCAGTAATCTCTATTCCGTTATTCCTGAGCTCCTCCAGGGGGGCACACAAACAGGGTGCACAGCAGATGTGGAGTAACAGCTTCATAATGGGTTAGCAATGCTTACTATACAAGGAGACCTCTAAAAAACCTGTTTTACGATATTTCCTCCCCCTTGATGGGGGAGGGCAGGGTGGAAAACACACCCCCCACCCCCTCTTTTTAGAGGGGAGGCCACCCTCCCCCTACCCCCTCCCATCAAGGGAGGGGAAATTAGAGAGATTCAAGCCTTTAGGGTCTAAGGCCCTTGAAAGAGGCTACCCTGGGCACGGGCCGTCTTGCCCAATTGGGCGTGGGCCTGCGGGGTAGCCACGCGCCCCCTGGGAGTCCTCTCCAGAAGACCCCTCTGGATAAGATAAGGCTCGTAGACCTCTTCAATAGTCTCCTCATCCTCCCCCACGGAGACAGAGACGGTTTTTAGCCCCACAGGACCGCCACACTGAAGGATGATTCCCAGGATTCTCCTGTCCATCTGGCAGAGTCCGTTTTCATCCACCCCAAGCATCTCCAGGCCCTGGCGGGCAATCTCTACGGTTATAGTGCTAGCACCTTTCACCTCAGCCACGTCCCTTACACGCCTTAGAAAACGATTGGCAATCCTTGGGGTGCCCCTGGAGCGTATGGCAATAAGCTCTGATGCCTCTTCTTGAATGTCTATAGAAAGGAATCTGGCAGAATTCAGCACTATCTGTTTTAGTTCAGTCCAGGGGTAGAATTCAAGCCTCTCCAGGACCCCGAACCTGGCCCTGAGGGGTGCCGTAAGGAGACCCTCCCTGGTGGTGGAGCCTATCAGGGTGAATTTGGGGAGCTTAATCTTCAAAGACCTGGCCTTAGGCCCCTGGTCAATGAGAATATCTATGCAGTATTGCTCCATGGCAGAGTAAAGGTACTCTTCCACGGAACTGGGGAGGCGGTGGATCTCGTCAATGAAGAGGACTTCACCGGGCTGGAGATTGGTGAGGATGCCGGCCAGGTCTCCCGGCCTTTCTAAGACCGTACCAGAGGTGCATTTTAGACCCACTGCCAGCTCATTGGCTATGATGTAAGAGAGGGTGGTCTTTCCTAACCCAGGGGGGCCAGAGAAGAGGATATGGTCTAGTGCCTCGCCTCTTTTCTTTGCTGCCTCAATGTAGACACCTAGATTCTCTTTTACCTTCTGTTGTCCAACAAATTCCTCCAGTCTCCGGGGTCTAAGGGTAGTCTCTATCCCCACCTCTTCCTTATTGCCCCTGGAGGAAAATACACCTCCGCCAAGGCCGGTGCCCGTCCGTCTATCTTCTGGTAAAGATTCGCCTATATCTTGGGCGAACTTTTGAGACATCCAGTATACCCTCAGGAGGTATGCTTAAGCGCCTCTTTAATCAAGGACTCTACCTCGGCCCCCTGGCCGAGGCTTTTTAGTGCCTCTTTAGCGGCCTTCTCAGCCCCTGTTCGGTTATATCCCAGGGATATCAGCGCCCCTATGGTATCTTTAAGCCTGCTATCCTCCACTTCTTCAAAGGGCGCTAGCTCCCTTACCTTATCCTTCAGCTCCACCACCAGTCTCTCGGCCAGTCTCCTACCTACACCTTTTATCCCTTCCAGGGCCCTGGCATCTTTCCTCAGGATCATGCCCTTAAGGTCAGCAACCGTACTGCCCGATAGGATAGCCAGGGCGGTGGTTGGGCCTACCCCCTTTACTGAAAGGAGGAGTTCAAAAAACTGCCTCTCTTCTGTGGAGGAGAAACCAAAGAGCCTTATCTCGTTATCCCAGAGATAGAGGCGGATAAAGAGCTTTGCCTCAGTTTCTTCCGCCAGTCTCTCGAAGGTAGAAAGAGGGATGAGGAGCCTGTAACCTACACCGTCAGCCTCCAGCACCATCTCGGTGGGAGACTTTCTTACTACCTTCCCCTTGATGTAATCAAACATAGGGGCAAAAAACTAGGGTCTTGGGTAGGACAATATGTGTCTTCGTGTTGTCCTCCCAGAGACCCATATTTTGGAGGATTAAGTTATTTCTCTGCCTTTTCCTTCAGACTCAATCCGTACTGGCCCAGTTTCTCTTTGATTTCGTCCAGATACCACTTCCTAAAATTCTTCTGCGAAAGGAATTCTTCTTCTGTCCTAGAGATAAGCTCTCCGATAGTTCCTGCGCCCATTTTCTCTAAGGCCTTCGTGGAGCGAGCAGAGAGCTCCAGGGTAGAGATGGGCCTAGAGAGAATCTCATCTCCAGACTCCATGGATAGGGCCTTGAGCTCTGCTGTATCTTCTACGGCTTGCCCCAGACGCAGGCCTTTCTGGGACAACATGCCCTTTATCTCGTTCAAGGAGGTTTCCCCGAAGTTCTTGTAAGAGAGGAGGTCTTGCTCCGTCACCAAAGTGAGGTCTCTAAGTGTCCTTATGTTCATCCTCTCCAGACAATTTTTGCTCCTCACAGAGAGCTCAAAATCCGATATAGGTATACTAAGGATCTCACTCTCCTTATCCCTGGCCCTTATCTTCTCTTCATCATAGTACATGTCTAAGGAGTCTTTGGCGTCTTTTAGATAAAGGGCGGCCCTAGAATGGTTGGGGTCTGCCCTAAGCACTGTCTCAAAACAAGAGACAGCCTTTCCATAGTCACCTCGGTCTTCGTACAAGGTGCCCAGGTTTACTAGGACGTTAGTAAAGGTAGGGTTGAGCGCCCTGCATCTCTCATAATATTCTACGGCCTTATCGTCCTCCCCTTCCAGGTCGTAGTTGAAGGCCAGGCGGAAAAGGGCGCTGGCATGTTCAGGGTTTAGCACCAGCGCCTTCTCATGGTGGGCTACTGCCTCCTGATATTCCCCCATGTCCTCCAGACAGCAACCCCACTGATAGTGGAGCTCCGCCTCTTCGCCATGGGTCTTGGAGAGTTGCTCCACCCTCTTTAAAGCCTCCTTGTGCATACCAGCCTTCCTCTTTGTCTCTACAATATCCATCTCCAGATCGAACTCTTCCACCCCCTCCCTCTTGGTCTTTTCCAGGTAATCCAGGGCTTTTTCATACTCCCCCAACTCCTGATAACACCTGCCCAAATAGTAAGAGGCGCTCTTGCGGCTTTTTACTTCTTCCAGGGCTTCTGCTGCCTCCTTTACGCGACCCAGTAACCACAGAATAATGCCCATCTCTTGGTACTCGTCTTTTATCTTTACGGGGTCACGAGTCCTCTTTACGGCCTGGGATAGCCTCTCCACCTCCTTCTCCAGATTTTCCTTCTCCTCCTGTGAGGTATATATCTTCTTCCTCAGTTGTACAACATCCTGTCTTGATATGCTCTCAGCTTCCAATATGTTGATACCTACCCCTTCTTCCATGTCTCCTCCTCAGCCAAACATACTAAAACAATTATCCTCTTCAAACGGGAAAACAAGCGTAGTGATAGACTACTCTTAGGAAGGTTGTAACATACAGTCTTTTCACCATCTTACAAAAAATAAATATAACAAAAAAGGGCTGAAATGCAACTAAAATTTATTACACTGAAGGTTTGACTGCACCTTAAGTCTATGCTATAGTTACCCTTTGACAAGGCTGGGCCCTCTAGAGAGGAGGGTCTCTATCCAAGAACTGGTTAAGAGGGCAAATCTTACGGTTGTAAGGATTAAAAATTTTTACCTAGGTGACAATAAACCCCTTGGCCTAGTGGCAGGTCCTTGTGTAATTGAGAACCCAGAGAGCTGCCTAAGGATAGCTAGCAGGCTTAGGGAGCTTACCCAGGCCCTAGATATCCCCTTGGTATTTAAGGCCTCCTATGACAAGGCAAACAGGAGTTCCCTGCATTCCTTCCGGGGCCCAGGACTAAAAAGGGGCCTGGAGATCCTCAAAGAGGTCAAGGAAACCTTGGAGTTGCCCGTACTCTCCGATGTCCACAGCACGGCCGAGGTAGAAGAGGCTGCTGAGGTGCTGGACGTTATTCAG
>JAUQZZ010000158.1 GCA_030586765.1 Candidatus Brocadiales bacterium
TTATTTTAGGAGAGAACCTGTTATCCCTGGAGAGACCTGAGCCATCGGCAATCTGATAATCCTTGGGGGTGTAACCCAACTCTCCCATCAGTTCTTCTATCACCTCCAGTCCTGCCCTAAAACTTCCCTCCCCCTTTAGCTCCGCCCCCAGGGTCTTAAGGATCTGCTCGGCGTAGAAATTCTGACTCCTTGTGTTAGCCACCGTTACCGATTGCATCATACTGGAAGTGGTTCGCGAGACCTCCACCAGGGGCCAAGGGCTATTTTCATCCCTCTCATCAATCAGTCTCGCTGACCCCCTGACAGTGATGCCCTCTTACTCCAAAACCTCCTTAAAAACACTAGCAAGAAAATGTGGCGGGTTATCCGTAGCGATGAAATATTTTAAGGGTAGCCTCTTCGGACTGACCTCTCCCTTTATAAGGATATCGTTGGAGCCTGGCTTCTTTCTAACGACAAGCTTGGAACCCTTTTTAGAATTCCCTACGCGGCAGGAATTGAAGACCTTTACATACCCCGTGTCTGGCTCCAGTAGTACCTTTGCCTTCCCATCTCCTTGAGAAAGGACGGTAAGTTCAACGCAGTTATCGTTGAGGGATAGTCCACTCACCGGGGCACAGTACCATCTGGAGAGCTGGTCTTTAGGCCAATTGGGATGGACATACTGGCGGTCAAAGCGGGTATCATCGGCAACGATGTCGCCACTTACTTCCTTTATTCCAGCCCCCTTTAGGGCCCGAGCCCACTCCTCCAGAATGGCCGTACTGCGGCCATCGTAAAAACGCCCAGATATATTTGGGTCACCGCCTCCTTTTATAATAATATTGCCTTCCAGTTTGCCCCCGGGACAAAGGTTTCCCTGGGTATAGAGAGTGGTCTCAAACTGGAAATCAGGCCCTAAATATACAAGGGATGCCGCCGTAGTAAAGAGCTTCATATTGGAAGCCACTACGAAAAGCTCTTCATCGTTATAATTGAAGACGGGCTCCTTCTCAGGGAGGGAAACAACGCTGATGCCAACCCTGGCACCCTTTAACTGGGAATGGGACAATAAGGCAACGAGTTCCCTTTCAAGACTGTCGCTTTGAGGGTCTGCCCATACTGAGACCTGGAGGTAGAAAAGGATTAAGCAAGCAGCAGAGAGATAAACTAACTTCCTTTCCAAACGGAACATGCCCGACCATAATAGTACAGAGCCCACCCTAGTGTCTCCTGGCACGGTGGAATCTCTTTTTCTTGGCAGGTGGTTTCTTAGGTTTTTTTAGTATTTCTTCTATTAGCTCTAAAGCCCCGTCCTTGTTCACAGGGAGGCTTATTACCCCTTCGGCCCCGGCCTTTACCAGAGAGGCATGATAGCGCTTGGACTTTTGGTCCGTTATTATTATTGCCTTTAGCCCTGGGTCTAGTCCTTTCAGTCTCCTGAGGAGTTCCAGGCCCTCCATATCCTGGACCTTGGTGCCTATAATGGCCAGGTCCATCTTTCTCTCTTCCACAACACTGGTGCCCACTGGGCCGCTAAGGGCTACCTCGGTCTCGAAACCGTGAAGCTCCAGGTGGTCTCTAAGCTCGTCCACCGTCTGGCGCTCGTCTTCTATAATCAGTATCCTGGCCCTGGCCATAGCCCCCAGGTATGGTGGAGGCGGCGGGAATTGAACCCGCGTCCCTATGCCCTTTGGTAAAGGCTTCTACATGCTTAGTCTATCTTTTGGTTCTCGCCCACCAGGACCCCGCTAGACAGGGTTCCCAGAGGGCCAGCTCGATAAGGTCTCACCCAGCCCTTCTCAAGCACCAGGGCCAGGCCAGCCTGCTAGTCGTCGTCCCTTCCAGCCCCGCAGGCAGGGCCAGAGGAACGTGGCTACTTATTATGCAGCCATTGCCAGATTGTAATCGGCACTTGTTGTTTGTGTCAGGTGTTTTACGAGGCCTCCCGACCACCTCGGCATGCCACCTTTTACCTCCGTTGCAAGGTCGAATCCCTTCGCCCCCCTATCTCTTCATAGCCCTTTGAATCTCTCTCTCTACTACTCTCTTGCGAATAACCTCCCTTTTATCTGCGAGGCGCTTACCCTTCGCCAAGGCTAGCTCCACCTTGGCAAAACCGTTCTTAAAGTATAAGGACACAGGCACTAGGGTGTAACCCTTCTGCTGAACCTTTCCTATTATCTTGTTAATCTCTTCCTTATGAAGCAGGAGCTTCCTCGGGCGCTTAGGTTCATGATTCTCCATCCCGGCCTGCTGATAAGGCCCGATGTGCAGGCCGTAGATATACACCTCTTCTCCCTTCATCTGTGCAAAACTATCGCTGAGATTGGCGTCCCTATTTCGTAAGGACTTCACCTCACTACCCTTAAGAACAAGACCTGCCTCATATCTATCTAGTAGTTCGTACTTGAAGCGGGCCTGTCTATTGGTAGCTATAACTTCCATTACCACTACTGCCTGAAGGGCTTACAATAATAAAATAGCAGATTTACTAAAAGAAGGCAAGTTTTTAAATATAACAAACCCCCTATCAATAGCAAGAGAATTCTTTAAATATATTGCTGGGGGTTATCTCTTTCATAAGGTTAAGCCATTGTTATACATACAATCAACTGGTGGATGATGCAGGGATTGTGTCCCGAGAGCTACGCAGGGCCTGTTCCTCCTCCTATACAAGAAAATTAACAAATCTTAATACCTCCTTTATACAACCTTAATATTCCCTGGCTAAGATATTTTCTGGTAAGCCGGTAAGAAGGAACGCAAGGTTAGGTCGTACCCTTCTTGTAAATTCTTAAATATTTGAATTCCTTTGACAAACAAGGATTTTTCCAGAAAATTAGGCAAGAAATGGGATGTGGCGACTGCGGAGACACGGATAGAACCTTTACTCTAAGGAGGCTGAAGATGAAAAGCTTTTTGGGTGTCTTGTTGCCAGTGCTTTTTGCGTCTTTATTCCTTCCTCAGGGCGAAGTATATGCAGAGGACGAGGACCTCAGAGCCCAGGTGCAAAGGATGCAGGCTATGCTAGAGGCCCAACAGGCTGAGATAAGCCAGTTGAAGGCCCAGGTAGTAGACCTCTCCAGGGAAAATGGGCCCTCTTCTCCAGAAAGGCCAGCACCTACTGTATCAATGGCTAATACCCCTCCTCAGGACAAAGGACTACCTCCAGGCCCTCCTGGTACCACCTTAGAAGCCCGAGAAGGTGAGACCCCCTTCTGGAAGTCCTTCAAGGACGTGTTAGGGGACATAAGACGTAAGAGAGAAAAGCCAGAACCCGTGGTCAAGGTGGGCACGGGCACGCTAAATATTGGTGGCCTCTTTCAGGGATGGTACGAACACGACTCCTCTATCCCAGACGAATTCAGGATAAGGCGTACTGAGATAAAACTCTATGGAGATGTTGTCCCCAGTGTAAAATATACCATAATGTTCGACCCTGCCAAGATACAGACCCGATTCCCCAAAGCAGGCAGTGACGGAAGGGCCATCGCAGATAGGGACATCCTTCAGGATGCCTACTTTACCCTGGACTTTCTACCCCATCACCAGATTGACATGGGCCAGTTTAAGATCCCTGTGGTAGAAGAAGGCCTCCGTTCCTCAGTCAAACTGGACTTTGTGGAGCGCTCCCTGATAGCCCGTACCTTCAGTGACAGAAGGGATATAGGGGTACAACTCCGTGGACAGTGGAAGTATCTTTACTACCAACTAGCGGCCTTAAATGGGGAGGAGCTCAATGCAAAGGATGAAAACAATGACAAAGACCTGGTTTTCCGTCTGATAGGCACCCCCCTGAAGGGCCTGGAACTGGGGGGCTCGTATTACGCAGGGGTGAAGGATATGGGGGCAAAGGCAGGGGATGCCGAGAAGAGGAGGCAGGGGTTAGAGTTCAGATTTGACAGGTGGAACTGGGCCACCAAGTTTGAATATCTCTGGGCTAACGATGCCAACGTGAACAAACGGGGCTGGTATGCCCAAACAGGATATACCCTCTGGAAGGAGCTTCAGCCCATAGTAAGGTACGAGGTCTTTGACCCAGATGCCAATGGTTCACGGAGCG
>JAUQZZ010000020.1 GCA_030586765.1 Candidatus Brocadiales bacterium
ATGCGAGATTCTTCGCCCACCGAAGGGCCTAAGTTGTAGTGGCAAAGTCGTGCCTTAGGCAGATGCGCCTCCGGCGTGACTTGCTTTGCTAAAAAGTAAGTCGAGCGAGCTCGACCACTACAATTATATCAAGGCCCCGCATATGCAGGGAGGACCTAAGGTATGAGGTTGCCTCTCGGGTCTAATTTAATCTCCTCTGGTGGGGAGAGCACCTCCAGGTCTCGTCTGGCCTCAAGCTCATTTCCGTAGGCCTCCGATACCCTTAAGGTCTCAAGGTCACGGGTATTCTTTATCCACATCGCCCTGGTCTCCTCTGGACTAACCAGTCCCAGGGTGGAGAGGGCCTGCTCCAGGGCCTCTCTATCTGTATCGTATGTGATGGGTATCTTTGCCCCCTCGGGCCTTAGTGCAGCGATGCAGTTTACATAGGTGTCTGTAAGATTTATCTTATCCACCAGCCTCCTGGTAGTAAAATCTGCAAGGCCTATGCCGCAGGCATTGCCCTCGGATTTATCCGTCAGGTCCCTGACGAAGATTCTCTTTATCTTTACCCTCTCATCGCCTTTCCTACCTATTATAGTGGTGTCCATCCCTGTGCCGCTTATATCCTTACCCATCTCATCAACTATAAGGAGGTCTGCCTCCTTGAAGGGGAGTTTTGCCATGAGTTGAAAGGACCTTTCCAGGAGTTGAGGTTCTTTGTCCAGAAATTCCTCAGGCAGTAAGGCCCTTAGCCCTACCACCTCACCCCTGGCGTTTTCTAGAATAGCCAGGCCAAAGAGTATGGGGAGCCTCTGGAGGAGGATAGGGGCAACGCAATTGACTATCTCTTCCCAGGGGTATTCTAGCACTGCTCGGTGATAGAGTTGAGCGCCCTGGTGTTTACCCAGGCCCACCAGGAGCATCTTCACCAGCCCACTCTCTATCCTGCCGCTAAAGCGGGTGTGGGGCTTGATTCGATTGATGAGGACTATGTGCTGGGCCTCTGAGGTGTGCTTGTCTGTATACACAGGGAAGCCAAAGGGGCTTGTACCCATCCTTACCACATTCATGGAGGACCTGATGGACACACCCATAGAGGCCTCTGAGATGCCGTATTGGGCAAGGACCTTTACCTGCCCCTGGGCAGTAGCGCCCCCATGACTGCCCATGGCTGGCACAATAAAGGGGTTGGCTCCTAGCCCATGGAGTGCCTCAATCACCCTTCTGGTAATGAGGTCTATCTGCGGGATACCCCTGGAGCCTGCTGTTACTGCAACGGTGTCGCCTGGCCTGAGCTTGGCTTCTAAAGAGAGTCTGGAGACCTCTTGACTTACTGCACCCGTAACATCCTCAATCCTAGGGGCAGAAATCCTCTGCCTTATCCTTATCATCCTTGGATGCATCGTGTCCCAGGGAGGTTAAAAGAGGAGATTACACAGTCGGGAATAGCTTCTCTATCTCCTCAAATTGCTGATTGGGGGTGAGGACGCCGCCTGAGAATATAATCTTGATTCCCTCTTCCACAGTGAGGTGGGTTTCCTGTATTTCATTCTCGTTAATAAGTAATACAAAGCCCGAAGCAGGATTGGGGGCTGTAGGGACAAAGACACTGATTCTTTTATTCCCCTCCTTATCCACCAGGGAACCTGTTACAAAGCCAATAACCTTGTAGCCACTCTTGAAGAAGTCCAGCATTACTACCCTTCTAAAGGTGCTCGTTCCAGGCAGGGCTGCGGTGTGGATAAACTGTTTCGTGGTGTTGTAGATGGTCTTCACCAGGGGCGTCCTATCCACTATACCCTCGGCAAACCTGATGATTCGCCTGCCAAAGAAATTGGTGGCAAAGGCACCAGCAAAATAAAGGACCATGAAGGCCATAATCAGGCCCAGGAGGAACATGAGGGGTGTCAAGATAGAATCGGGTATCTTCAACTGTACCCAAGCAGATTGCATGAGCAACTTCTTTACCACAGGCACCATAGTTCCACCAGCAAAGGTGAAGATGAACTTGAGGACATAAAAGGTTATATAAACTGGCAGCAAGACCAGGGCGCCAGCAATAAGCCTCTTCCTTATGTCTTTGGTAAATACCCCTATGAAGCTATGCTCTTTGTGTTCCTTTGTTTCCATTTTCAAAGACCTTCTTGGCCTTCTGGGCAATTACACCTATCTTTACAATAGGCTGACGCACTACCTTTTCTCCAGAGGCGTAGCCCACCCTCAGCTCCTCAATTACCACGGCCTCACCTATACTAGCTACATCTACTTCTACTAGCACATTGTGGCGGAAGGGGTCGTATCTCTCACCCACTACTTCCATCTTCTTTACCCCTGCGGCCTCTATCAGACCCATGAGATTTCTGCATATAAGATTTATCCCTCCCAGGAGGGTCTTATAATCCACCCTCCTTTGCGCGGAGGCCAAGACCCTTTCCAAGTCATCCAGAACCACAAAGACATCGCTCATGGGTACGACCTCCCCATAACCCTCACTCCTGAGTCTCCGTAGTTCTTCCCGGCACATCTCTAGCTCTAGCCTCAGGGTGTCAAGAGAAACCTGGGGAGCACCCTCCTGAGAGAGCAAGGCAACGGGCCTCTTTTCTGGATGTTCTTCCTGTGAACTACACATATTTTTCGAAAAAGTTGAGAAGTGGGGTCATTGCACCCATTTCCCACAAGAAAGCGAGGATCCCCGCCAGGACAAAGTTAAAGTCTACCACTGCCTCACACGCCGCACCCTCGCCAATTACCCTTAAGTGATACAGAAAGAGATAGAGGCATGCATAAAAGACACAGGGTAAGAGAAAATAGCTGAAGTCAGAGGTCCAACCGAGGGAGGGACTGACTGCCAGCAGGCAGGCTATCATCGAGGCCACCACCACCAGCATTATCTTTGTCCACTTCTTACCAATAGCAATAGGGATAGTCTCCTTACCCACTAACCTATCCCCCTGTATATCTCTAATATCCAGAATCACAGCCCTTATAAAGGTCATACTAAAGGCAAAGGCTAAAGCCACCGCCAGGGTGGGCAGGGCTGAAGACTGACCTCCTACTATGAAGGGTATCAAGGCCGTGGTCAGTGCCCAGGCTATGCCAAAGAATATCTCCTTCGAACCGGCAAACTGTTCAAGGCCCTTATACCTCAAGAGCCTGGAAAGACTCTCTGGAAGGAGATGTATCCTGAAAGCCAGGGCAAAGAAAACGCTAGCCAGGAATATCATCAAGAATACAGAGAAGTCCAGTAAAAAGGCCAGTCCATAGGAAGCTACCAACCCAGCCAGACCAAAGGAAAGGAGGATTGTCCTATATTTGTCGTAAAGCCTGGCCATAGACGGTTCGTTGAGGGCCGCCGCCTCCCTGTTGGCTGTATTGTTTACCACATGCATAGAGAAGAGAAAGAGTGCGGCTATAGCGCAGTAGCTTATCTGTGGTTCCACCCCCAGTAGCACAGCATTAGCATAACTGAGGGATACTGCCCCTATGCCCAGGTAAAGGCAGCTCCCCACGAAGGTGTTAAGGAGCGTTTTTACACCTCTGCGTAGCCTCCCAGCCTTCTGTCTTTCATAAGCCGAGACCTTGTCTACTACCCTTTTTATGAGCCACTGCGGGGTAGAGGCCCCGGCTGTTACACCCACTACCTCGAAGTCCTCCAATTTTCTCACATCTAACTCATTTTCTGTCTCAACATGAAAGGTCGGTACGCCCTCATCCTCGCATATCTTCACTAATCTGTTGGTATTGGCACTGCCCCTTCCCCCCACTACAATCATAGCATCTACACTCCTGCAGAGACTCACCACCTCGTCCTGCCTACTGGAGGTAGAATGGCACACCGTCTCAAAGACCTGACATTCAGCATATCTCTTCTTTAGCCTTGAGGTTACTTCTTTAAAGAGCCTCTTGTCCTGGGTAGTCTGTGCCACCACACAAACCTTATCCATAGGAGGAAGTTTTTCTATGTCTTCCAAAGAACCCACCACATGACCCTTGCCCTCAGCATAACCCAAAAGGCCCACCACCTCAGCATGTCCTTCATCCCCCACTATCACCGTGGAGTAGCCCTGAGAGGAATACCTCTTTATGATGGACTGCACCCTCATAACCCTGGGACAGGTAGCATCACATATCTTTGCCCCTGAGGCCTCAATCTGCTTCCTGCGGAGGGGGGTAATCCCGTGGGCCCTTATGACTACTGTGCTATTAGAAAGGTCCTCGGTCTCCTTAACAGTACCTATGCCCTTTCTTTGTAATAACTCTAGGACCTGGGGGTTATGGATTAGGGGTCCGTCAGTATATACCCCACTGTTGCCCCTCTTTTCCTTGTAGGCGGCATCTAGAACGATATCCATGGCCCTGCGTACCCCCATGCAGAACCCCGCCGTCTTGGCGACCTTTACCTTCAAGTATTTTGCTCCTCCTCTTAGATAAGGGCTATACCTTGAGAAGATTGATTCTTTATATATCAGATTCTTTACATCTTGTCAAAATAATTTGGCTTATGGCGTGTATTAGCTATAGATATAGGCTAGTTTCAGCATATTCACCAGGGTTTCCTCCTCCCAAACCAAGAAGAGCTAGGAAGTGTCCCTAACCCTCCGCAGACCCCTGGCGCCCCACCTAACTTAACCCCCCATCCTTTCGGCCGCCTCAATGGCCTTTAGTAGCCCTTTTGCCTTGTTTAGGGTCTCTTCGTACTCCTTTTCAGGCACAGAGTCGGCCACTATACCAGCGCCTGCCTGGATGTAGGCCTGCCCATCCTTCAGTATAATAGTGCGGATAGTTATGCAGGTATCCATGCTGCCAGAGAAGTCTATGTAACCAACGGCACCTCCGTAAGGGCCCCTCCTGGTGGGCTCAAGCTCCTCAATAATCTCCATGGCCCTTATCTTTGGCGCACCCGAAAGTGTACCTGCGGGCAGGCAGGCCTTGAGGGTGTCGAAGGCGTTCTTATCCCCCCTCAACCTGCCTGTTACTGAGGAGGTGATATGCATAACATGGGAATACTTCTCAATTATCATCTTATCCTCTATAGATACACTCCCATACTCAGCCACCCTTCCCACGTCATTTCTACCCAGGTCTACCAGCATTATATGCTCGGCGCGTTCTTTGGGGTCTGACAGCAGGTCCCTTTCCAGTTGTCTATCTTCCTCCTCTGAGCTGCCACGTCTCCTGGTGCCAGCTATGGGCCTTACCGTTACCTTGTTAGCCTCCACCTTTACCATCACCTCGGGAGATGAACCTATAAGCTTAACATCTCCCATCTCAAGGTAGAACATATAAGGGGAAGGGTTTATTACCCTGAGGGCACGGTATATATCTAGGGGACTGGCCTTTGTGTTGAGGCCCAACCTCTGGGAAAGCACCACCTGTAACACGTCCCCAGCCTTGATGTATTCCTTACACCGCTCTACTGCACGGAGGAACCTTTCTTTGTCAAAATTAGAGGAAAAACCCTTCTCTACCTTACCCTCTGGGGTGATATCGTCACTGAGGGTGAGAACCGGTGTCCTGAGCCTATCTATAAGTGCGTCTATCCTCTGTGTAGCCTTTTTATAGGCTGTAGCCGTATCCTGCCCATCTAACCAGGCACTGGACACCACCTTTATGGTCTTATTAAGATGGTCAAATATTACCAGGGAATCAAAGAACATGAAAAAGAGGTCTGGTAACCCAAGGTCATCCAGGGCCTGAGTCGGAAGGGTCTCCACATAACGGACAGTGTCGTAACCGAAGTAGCCCACAGCGCCCCCTGAGAAGCGAGGCAGCCCATGGACTGCTACAGGGGAAAACCTTTTTACCTCCCTCTCCAGTACATCTAACGGGTCCTCGGTCTTAAAACGCTCCTTCTGGGCCCCTCGGGTTATCTCCATCTGGTGTCCCATGCATTTTACCTCCATGAAGGGCTCAACCCCCAAGAAGGAATATCTGGCCATTTTTTCTCCACCGGCTGCGCTTTCTAAGAGAAAGGCGTGCCCTGCCTGGGAGAGCTTCTGAAGGGCTGATACGGGCGTAAGGGTATCGGCCAGGAGCTGTCGATAGAGGGGCACTAGGTTGCCCTTATTGACCAGTCCCTTAAACTCTTCATAGGAAGGATAATAAAGGGATTTCATAACTTAAAAAGGAGGTCCTAAGAAATTTTGTGGACATAGGGGCGGTCATGCCGCAAGTCCGTGCGACAGATTCGCCTGCGGCGAACTTCCAGTCCGCCTAGGCAGACAAGACGCCTCTATTGTGCCTCTTATAACAAGTCATTTTATTACATCCTCTTAGAACTGTCAATGAGTATGGGAGGCAAAAAGTCTTGTATTAGTCTTTTCCCTCTGGAAAATCTGCTAACTATGATTATAATAAAACTTTAAAGAACTGGGTAAGGCATCCCACTGCACCAATAGAGTGCAGAGTTTGTTCAGACAGGCGAGATGCCTGTGTTACAGAGAGCTTTCCTGCATCTTCTTGTGTTTCTCAGAGGTCTCACAATATCAAGAATTTTCAGAATAGAGAGAGAGGCTCATATACATGGTTAGAAAGATAATGTTCTTTATCCTCTTTTTTAGCCTTATAATCTGGTTTCCTTCCCAGGGTTATCTTTATTCCCAAGGGGGAGTGGATAGGAAGACCTTAAAGAGGGAACTGAGGGAATTAGAAGAGAAGACAAAGGCCCTGGTAGATACCTTCCATAAAGTAGTACAACTAGTGGGGCCATCGGTGGTGAGTATAAGCACAGAGAAGAAAAGTCAACCCCTGGCAAAGAGGCGCGATTCTGAACGCCGTCCCAGGGAGTTTGGTCCCCCTATGCCTTCCCCACCCGAGAGACCTTTCGACCCACACCATGGCTTTGACTATCCTCAACATGGTCAGGGCTCTGGTCTGATAATAGACGAAAGGGGGCATATCCTCACGAACTTTCATGTGATAGAGGGCTTCGAGGAAGACACCATAACAGTGACTACTGCAGATGGAAAGCGTTACGATGCAAAGGTGGTAGGTCTAGATTCTAAGACTGACGTAGGAATACTGAAGATTGAAGGAGAAGGTTTTCAGGCTGCCGAGTTTGGAGACTCTGAAAAGGTCCAGGTGGGTGACTGGGTCATAGCTATAGGCAGCCCCTTTGGTTACCAACAGACCGTCTCGGCAGGGATTGTAAGTGCCATAGGAAGAAAGGGGGTCATCCCCTTTCTAAAGCCCTTCGCCTACGAGGATTTCATACAGACCGATGCCGCCATAAACCCTGGTAATAGTGGAGGCCCCTTGGTAAACCTGAGGGGGGAGGTAATTGGCATCAGTACCGCCATAGCTACCAGGACAGGCGGTTTCCAGGGGGTGGGTTTCGCCATCTCTGCCAGCATAGCCAAAGAGGTGATTAATGAGCTGGTGGAAAAAGGCAGGGTAGTTAGAGGGTATCTAGGGGTAGGTATTAGGGACATAGACGATGAACTGGCACAGACGTTGGGTTTGAGAAACGAGTTGGAACTCCTTACAGAGTACGGCCTGCCCTCTCATGAGGGTGCCTTTGTATCAGAGGTCTGGGAGGATACCCCTGCATCAAAGGGGGGGATAAAGCCCGGTGACGTTATTATAGCCATAGACAAAGAGAAGATATTCAACGCCGGTACCCTTCAGAGGTACATCCGCCACATCAAGATAGATAGTGTTTTAAATGTGGTAATTGTGAGGGATAAGAACACCCTTAACTTACCCATAAAAATAGAGGAACAACCAGAGGAACTTGGGGAACGCAAGTTTGCCTCCATAATTCAGAAGGGGGTACCTGAAGAGGTGGGCTTAGGGCTAACAGCTCAGGCCCTTAGCAAGGACATAGCCAGGTCTCTGGGCTACGAGGAGGAAAAGGGCTTGGTAGTCACGGCCGTGCAGCCAGGCAGTCTAGCAGAAAAGATGGGTATAGAACCAGGGGACTTGATCCTTCAGTTGGGGCGTACGTCGGTGAGTACACCCTCTGAATTCCGCCAGGCCCTAACAGAGGCGCAGAAGGAAGGTGGGCCGGTAGCCCTGTTACTAAAATCCAAAGGCTTCCTGACCATCACGCCTTGAGGTCTGCTACAGGGGCCTCCTTTTTTGTGGATTCCTGCGGTAGCTTGTTGGTCACGTAATTACACCGCGGATAGTTGCTGCATCCAAAGAACCTTCTACCCTGTTTGGAACGCCGCACTACCAACTCCCCACCACAGCCCTCCTCAGGGCATTTTACCCCTGTAGGTAGCGATTTGGTATTTCTACACTTAGGATAGGCCGAGCAGGCAAGAAAACTGCCTGTTGGCCCCCTCTTTACCACCATAGGGCTACCACACTTTTCACAGGATTGCTGGGTAACCTCTACGGGCCTTTTATCTGTAGAGAGGTCCTTTGTAAACTTGCACTTTGGGAAGGCGGAGCATCCCAAGAACTTTCCTGCCTTTCCCCAACGTACCACCATGGGAGATTTACAGAGTTCGCAAAGGATGTTGGTCTCTTCAGACCCCCCTTTCTCACTCTTCATCTCCTTCATGGCCTTCTCCAGGTCCACCTTAAAAGGGGTATAAAAGTCCTTGAGTATACCCACCCAATCCGCCTTGGCTTCCTCTATCCTGTCAAGTTGTTCCTCCATGGATGAGGTGAACTCTACATCGAGTATCCTGGGAAAATGCTGGATTAACTTCTCAGTAACTAATATGCCTAGTTCTGTAGGATGCATGGTCTTGTCTTCTTTCCTTACGTATCCCCTATCTTGGATAGTAGAGATGATAATGGCATAGGTGCTGGGCCTGCCGATGCCATTCCTCTCCAGGGCCTTGACCAGGGTAGCCTCGGTATATCTCGGAGGGGGTTCGGTAAAATGCTGACTGGGTGTGAGTTCCAGGAGTTTCAATTCTTCACCCTCTTGCATCTTTGGTAGGGGTTCTCCCTCCATGGACCTTGTAAGTATGTTATGGCCCGGGAAGGTGATTACCCTGCCTTTAGCCCTGAATTTATAGGGACCTGCGCTTATAGTTACATCCGTTATCTCATATTGGATGGGATTCATCTGACTAGCAACGAACCTCTTCCATATCAATTCGTAGAGCTTGTACTGCTCTTTTGTAAGATAATCCTTCACCTCCTCAGGCACTAGCTCTACAAAGGTGGGCCTGATGGCCTCATGGGCCTCCTGGGCCCCTTTCCTGGAAGGATAGAAGTTGGGTTTAGGTGGGAGGTAGTCTTTACCGTATTTCTCAAGGATGAGTTTCCCGGAGGCCTTTAGTGCCTCCTGGGAGATATGGTAGGAATCTGTTCTCATATAGGTGATGAGCCCCACAGGACCCTCCTTCAGTTCCACACCCTCATAAAGCTCTTGGGCGATACGCATGGTCTTCTTTGTAACGAATCCGAGTTGTGTAGCTGCTTGCTGCTGGAGCTGACTGGTAATAAAGGGTGGTGGGGGATTATTTTGCCTTAACTCTTTCTTTACAACCTCGATTGTAAATCTTTCCTTCTTTAAGGCCTCTACCAGTGCCCTGGCCTCGGCCTCTTTTGCTACCTTTATCTCCTCTTCTTCCTTCTTCCAGAGTTTTGCTGTAAAGACCGTCTTGTCAGAACCCTTGGGCACGAGCCTTGCATCAATCTCCCAGTACTCCTGGGGCACGAAGACCTGTATCTCCTTCTCCCTTTCTACCAGGATTCTAACGGCTACTGACTGCACCCTGCCTGCGCTCAGACCCTTGGTAACCTTCTTCCACAGAAGGGGGCTTATCTGATACCCCACCAGGCGGTCCAGAATCCTGCGGGCCTGCTGGGCATTCACCTTGTTCATATCTATGGGGATGGTATGTTCAAAGGCCTTACGGATGGCCTCAGGGGTAATCTCGTTGAAGATAACCCGCCTGAGCTTTTCCTCAGGGATATCCAGGGCCTTAGAGAGGTGCCAGGCTATGGCCTCCCCCTCGCGGTCTTTATCAGGTGCCAGGTAAACCTCCTCTGCCCCCTTCACCACCTCCTTAAGGGCCTTTACCACCTCCTTACGGCTGGGGATAATCCTATACTCAGGCGCAAAGTCCTTCTCCACATCTACCGCCAGCTTCCTCTCGGGCAGGTCTCTTACGTGACCCATAGAAGAACGCACCACGTACTTTGGGCCCAAGAACTTGTTTATGGTCTTTGCCTTAGTAGGTGATTCTACAATAACAACCCTTTTGCCCATCTTGGCTTTTTCTCCTTAAGTTCCTTTTCTCAAAAGGACAAACACAAGGATTCTAATGGAAGTCTATATCGGGTGTCAAGGGGGGTTTTACCACCATTGTTCACAGACCTCTCAAAGATAGTGGGACTAGTCATGCCAGACGATGGCTCAGGGTGAAGAACCCTCCCTACAAAATACGATTTTTGTAGTTCGCCAGACTCCGAAAGATTCAAGATCTCTACCTGTGTTTATAGCTAATACATTTTCAAAGAAAGGCCTTTATCAAAAAGCAGTTGATAGCCCATAAAAATGGGATATAATTAAAATTTGAGACAATCCTTCCAGAGGGAGCACGATACCTATGTTTGATTGGCTGAGAAGACGGAAGAAGCGGGTCTATATCATTATGGTCTTTGCCATGGCCGCTTGGGGAATCGGATATTCGGCCTCTTACCTCATACCTCAAAAGCCAGCAGGGATTATCATGGGGAAAAAGGTCTCCCAGGAGGAATTTAACGACGCCATGACACGCTGGCACAGGGTCTTCTTTAGACAAGGAGACCTGCCTTTGAATAAACTGGTCTGGGAACAGATGACCCTGGCCAGGGAGGCAGCCAGGATAGGAATCGTAGTAACTAATGATGAAATCCTTGAGAGGATTCAGTCCATGGCTATCGCCATGCTGGGCCATACTGCCAACCTTCCTCCTGAGCAGATGATTCCCGCCCTTTGCCAGAGTTATACAGTAACAGAGGACCAACTCCTTAGGACCTTCGGAGAGGCCCTGCTTATCGAGAAGATGAATATCCTCCTGGCAGGTAGCGTTAAGGTCACCGCAGAAGAGGCCTGGGATAGATACGCAATAGATAATGAGGAAGTAAAGATAGAATATCTAGCCCTCAAGGCAAAAGACCTGGCTCCCTATGTAGAGGCAACAGAGGAGGAGATTACATCTTTTTACAACACCCATAAAGACCGTTTTCCTGACCCTGCCAGGGGGACTCCTGGCTATAGGGAACCGCAGAAGGTAAAGATAGAATACATTATGGCCCGCTACAGGGATGTAGAACCTAAGGTCACCGCCACAGAAGAAGAGGTGAAGGGCTATTACGAAGAAAATAAGGACCGCAGGTATAAGATAGAAGAGAAAAAGGAGGCCGAGGCCCTGAAATATAAACCCTTTCAGGAGGTAAAAGAAGAGATAAAGGAGACGCTCACCCGAAACAAAGCCAAGGAGATGGTAACCCAGCTTATAGGCGAAGCAGACGGGAAGATATACGAGAGTCTCGGAAAGACAGAACGCATGGGCCTCTCCTCCCTGGCAGATAGTCTTGGCCTCTTCTACAATGAGACAGGGTATTTTACCCAGGAAGAGGCAAAAAATATAATCAAGGATGCAGAAGAAATGGTCTACTCCATGTTCTTTCAGAGAGAGGAGTACGATCCCAGCCCACCTTTAGATGCACCTGCAGGCAAGTTTATCTTCCAGGTAACCTCTAGAAAGGAACCTCAGGCTCCACCCCTAGAAGAGGTAAAGAAGAAAGTGGAGGAAGAACTGAGAGAGGAGAAAGCCCTCCTCAAGGCCAAGGAAATAGCTCAGCTCGCCCTGGAAAGGATCAAGCAGTCTTCTTTCGAAGAGGGCAAAAGATTACTAGAAGAAGAATCTAAGAAAATAAAGGCAGAAGGCTCTATCCTCCAGAAGGGAGAGACGGAATTCTTTGCCAGACCCCAACTCCTGGAGGGTAGACCTTATAGATATATAAATGCCCTGGAGGCAGACGTCCCCAACCTGGCCACCGAGGCCTTCAAACTGAAAGACTCAGAGGTGGCCCTTGTTGCAGAGAAGGCAGGAAAAAAGGCCTGCTATATCCTTCGCCTGGCAAGTAAAAAGGAGGCTGACAAAAAAAATTTCCAGGATAATAAAGAAAAGCTCATTAGAAGATACCTGGCAGAGAAACAGCAGGACTTCCTTGCTCACTGGTCCCAAAGACTAAAGGAAATGGCGGAGTTACACAGATAGATGAAGACTATCTTCGGAATAAAAGAGACGCCCCTGGGGCTTAACTGGCCTGTAGTTACTGTGGGTGGCTTCGATGGTGTCCACCGTGGGCATCAGAAGATAATTACAAAGGTAGTAACCTTGGCCAGGCAGAAGGGTGGAGAGGCAGTGGTATTAACCTTTGCCACCCACCCCAAGAGCCTTGTCAGCAGACGGCCACGTGTTATTACCTCCCTGGAGCATAAGTTACTCCTCTTTGAGCGCCTGGGGGTAGACCTCACGGTAGTCCTGGAATTTAGCGAAGTGGAGGGCATGAGCGCCGAGGATTTTATTAAAAGGGTAGTAGCCGGCTGGCTAGGGGTAAAGGCTTGGGTAATGGGCTTCAATTTTGCCTTCGGCAAGGACCGTAAAGGTGACTTTACCTTGGCCTCTAATCTCTCCAGTCAGTATGGATATGAGGTACATTCCTGCCTAGCCATCAAGTATAAACAGGAGATAATTAGTAGCACCCGCATTAGAGAGACCATATTAAGAGGAGAATTAGAAAAGGCAAAGGGTATGCTGGGCAGGCCAGTGTCCCTCCTGGGCACAGTAATAAAGGGCAGTGGAAGGGGTAGGAACCTGGGTTATCCTACGGCAAATCTAGACCTGCACCATGAGATTGTGCCACCTAAAGGGGTTTATGCCACCCTGGTAAGACTAGGAGGGAAGGACTACCCCTCCCTTACCAGCATCGGCTCTAGGCCTACCTTTGAACCACCAGGAAGCGAAGAGGTAACAGAGGTCTACATCCTGGACCTCGACCAGGCCCTTTACGGCCAGGTTCTGGAGGTACACTTCCTCTTTAAGCTGAGGGATGAGATAAAGTTTGAGAGCCCTCAGGCCCTTAAGGCCCAGATGGATAGAGATAAAGAGGACATGCTCAAGAGTCTGGGGAAAAAGACCTTGACAAGGGTAGGTTTTTCCCCTATAATGTTACTTCTGTAAGTGTTTGTATCTAGGGCAGATAGCTCAGCTGGTAGAGCACGGGACTGAAAATCCCGGTGTCGGCGGTTCGACTCCGCCTCTGCCCACAGTACTCGTAGCCATCCTGTATATGTTCCCCGATAAAATTTAGTGATTGCGTAGGAATTAGGAATATGGTTAGGCCCAGTATCGAAGAACTTCAGGAAAAGGCCAAGGTAGTCAGGCGACACATAATCCACATGTTGGCCAAGGCGGGCTCAGGCCATCCTGGTGGCTCCCTCTCTGCCACGGACCTTATTGTAGCCCTGTACTACGGCAAGCTGAGGCATAACCCCAAGAATCCTAAGTGGCCAGATAGAGACAGGTTCGTTTTGTCCAAGGGCCATGGCTGTCCTGCCTGGTACGCTGTACTGGCTGAACAGGGTTACTTCCCTGTGAGCGAACTAGATACCCTGAGGCAATTTGGCAGCCGCCTTCAGGGCCATCCTGATATGAAACGTACCCCTGGGGTGGAGATGTCCAGCGGTTCTTTGGGACAGGGCCTCTCCGTGGGTCTGGGTATGGCCTTGGCTGCAAGGATAGACAAAAAGGATTACCGCGTATATGTAATGCTAGGAGACGGTGAGACAGAAGAAGGTCAGGTATGGGAGGCGGCCATGGCCGCTGGCCATTACAAAGTGGATAATCTCTGCGCCATCCTGGACAACAACGGGCTTCAAATCGACGGGCCTATCAATGATGTTATGTCACCCCTACCCATCCCAGACAAGTGGCGGGCCTTCCAGTGGCACGCCATAGAGATAAACGGACATAACATGAAAGAGATTCTCGAGGCCTATGATAGGGCAGAAACCCTTAAGGGTAAGCCCACCATAATCATAGCAAAGACTATAAAAGGTAAGGGGGTGTCCTTCATGGAAGGGCATGTAGACTGGCATGGCAAGGCCCCTAACAAAGAAGAGGCCGAGAAGGCCCTGGCTGAGTTAGCATAAGGAAAGGGAGATGAGCGTACAAACTACTGCACTAAAGATGGTGGCTACCAGAGAGGCCTACGGACAGGCCCTTCTGGAATTGGGAGAAAAATGCAAAGACATTGTGGTACTGGATGCCGACCTGGCAAAGTCCACTACTACCATAAAATTTGGGAAAAAGTTCCCTGACCGATTCTTCGATATGGGTATTGCCGAAGCAAATATGATGAACACCGCTGCTGGGCTAGCGACCTGTGGTAAGGTGCCCTTTGTAAGCACCTTCAGTATCTTTGCTACGGGCCGCGCCTGGGAACAGATACGAAACACCATCAGCTACAGTGGCCTGAACGTAAAAATCGTTGCCACCCATGGAGGAGTAGCAGTGGGGGCGGACGGGTGTTCCCACCAGTGTATCGAGGATTTTGCCCTTATGAGGGCTATACCCACCATGACCGTTATAGAGCCCTGCGATGCTGTGGAGTCAAAAAAGGCTGTAATAGCAGCGTACCACCGTCCTGGACCGGTCTATATAAGACTGGGCAGGTCCCCTGTACCGGTTATTACTGAGGAAAAAGACCCCTTCGAGATAGGTAAGGCGGTCTACCTAAGAGAAGGAAAGGACGTCAGTATAGTTGCCTGCGGTGCTATGGTAGTGCTGGCCCTTAAGGCCGCTGAGAGCCTTTCTTCCCAAGGGATTGAGGCTACTGTTATAGACATGCATACCCTTAAGCCCATAGACAAGGAGGCCTTGAGAGAGGCGGCGAGGAGAACAGGGGCAATAGTAACTGCTGAGCAACATGTACTGGAGGGGGGTCTGGGTAGTGCAGTGGCCTTGGTCCTGGCCCAAGAACATCCTGTACCCCTGGAGGTGGTGGGTATCGATAACCGTTTTGGTCAATCGGGTGACCCAGAAACCCTCTTTAAAGAGTATCACCTAACCCCAGAGGATATCTTCCAGGCGGCACTTCGCGCCTTTAACAGAAAATAACATAACCATGTCTTTCATACTCAGACACCTAATACTAATCCTTACCCTACTCTTGGTCTTCCATCGTCCCTGCCTTCCTGAGGAAAAGGAAGAGGACTATTACAGGAATTATGAAGAATTAGTCAAGATAGTCAAGCTCATACAAGAGAAATATATAGAGGAAGTGGGCCTATCTGAACTCCTCACCGGCGCCTATAGGGGAATGCTCGAGGGGCTAGACCCCTACAGCCAATTTATCGACCCTGAGGAGCTGGAGGAGTTGAGGGTAGAAACCGAGGGTAAGTTTGGAGGATTGGGCATCGAGGTCGTAGTAAGAGATGGCATATTGACGGTAATCACCCCAATAATAGACTCCCCTGCCTTTAGGGCTGGGGTAATGGTGGGGGATAAGATAGTAAAGATAGAAGGTAAAACCACAGACAATATGAGCCTCCGAGAGGCTATACAAAGATTGAGAGGTAAACCAGGTACCCCTGCTAACATCACTGTTATACACCATGGGGAGACAGAACCCATAGATATTACCATAGTGAGGGACATCATCAGCGTAAAGAGTATCAGGGGAACAAGGATCCTGGATGGGGAGAAAGGGATTGGTTACGTGGCACTAACCAATTTCCAGGACAATACCGCCCAAGAGATGGATAATACCATTAACAACCTGTTAGCAAAGGGAATGAAATCCCTCATACTTGACCTGCGATTTAACCCTGGTGGACTGCTCAATGTAGCCATCGATGTAGCGGATAGATTCCTAGAAGAGGGTGTTATAGTCTCCACCCAAGGGAGGGATGAAGCACAGAATTCCATCCATTATGCAAAGAGACCCGAAACCTACCCTGCCTTCCCCTTAGTGGTCTTAGTCAATAATGGTAGCGCCAGCGCCTCAGAGATTGTGGCAGGTGCTATCAAAGACCTTAAGAGGGGATTACTGGTAGGAACAAAGACCTTTGGAAAGGGCTCGGTGCAAAGCCTTGTCACCGTGGAAGAAGGGCATTGCGCACTGAAACTCACCACCGCAAAGTACTATACCCCCTCGGGAAAATCAATCCATGAGATAGGGGTTGAACCAGACGTAATAGTTCAACTGAACCCAGCCGAGACGCGACAACTACACGAGTATTTAGCTAAGATAAACAACATAAACACCTTCATAGAAGATGATCGTCAAGAGGACATCTACGAGCAAGGTGAATTCATAGACCTCCAACTCCAAAAAGCTGTAGAAATCCTTCGGGGCCCACAATTATATTCGAAACTCCTCAACTCCATCAGTAATGTTAATCCTGGGTATTGAGACCACCTGTGACGAGACCTCTGCTGCGGTAGTAGAAGACGGGCTCATCCTCCGCTCTAATATAGTTAGCACTCAAGAGAGGCTCCACCTGAGATTTGGTGGGGTCGTCCCTGAGATAGCCTGCCGGGCTCACGTAGAGGCCGTACTCCCTGCAGTTGATAGGGCCCTGGAAGATGCGCGGATTATCCTGCGGGAGATTGACGCCATAGCGGTAGCCACTACACCTGGCCTGATAGGCGCCCTCCTTATAGGCCTGACCTCTGCAAAGACCTTAGCATGGCTCCTAAAGGTACCACTACTGGCCGTTAACCACCTCCATGCCCACATCTTTGCCAGCAAGTTAGAGTTTGGCCATAGCCTGCAATTCCCCACCATTAGTCTGTTAGTCTCTGGTGGTCACACCAGCCTCTACCTAAGCCAGAGTGAGACCCAGCACCTCCTGCTGGGGGCCACCCTGGATGATGCAGTAGGGGAGGCCTTTGATAAGGTGGCAAAACTTCTGGGATTGGCCTACCCAGGAGGCCCAGAGATAGAACGCATTGCCCAGGAAGGCGATCCCACCGCCGTCCCCTTCCCACGCCCCTATCTGGAGCCAGGCTCCCTGGACTTCAGCTTTAGTGGCCTCAAGACCGCCGTCTTATACCACTATCAGGGACTCCAAAAAATCAAGGGAAGATTGTCAAAAAAAGAAATCGCAGATATCGCCGCTAGCTTCCAAGAAGCCGTGGTGGATGTGTTAGTTAACAAGACCCTCCTAGCCCTGGAGAGGCATCCCGTCAAGGGAGTAGTCCTGGGAGGAGGCGTAGCCTGCAACTCCAGGCTGCGCAACAGGCTTGCTCAGGCCCTAGAGAATGTCCCTGTGAGATTATACTATCCCCCGCCAGTTCTCTGCACCGATAATGCCGCCATGGTGGCAGGGCTTGGCTATTATGAATACCTGGAAAAGAACCTTGCATCCCTGGAGGTAGAAGCGGTAGCATGAAGGGGTGAGCGTTGTAGGGCAAGGCTTTAGCCTTGCAAGCCCTACAGTCGGACGGCCTCAGGTGGACGGATTCCATGAGGCCCGAAGAAGCAGTGGCGTGAAATAGGGAGCGGAGTGAACATAATGGATGTGGGTCTTATTAAGAAGATATTAAATAAGGTACAAAGAGGTAATTACACCATAGAGGAGGCCCTGGAGCACCTCAAGGGCTTCCCCTATAAGGATATCGGCTTCGCCAAGATTGACAGTCACAGGGCCCTGCGCTGTGGCTTCCCCGAGGTCATCTTCTGCCAGGGAAAGACCCCAAGGCAGGTGGTGGACATAGCCCAGGAAATAGTAAAAAGCGAGAGTGACCTTTTGGCCACCAGGGCCAGTCCAGAGATATACGAGATGGTGTCAAAAAGGTTTCCAGAGGCCCAGTATAATGAGATAGCCAGAACCATAACCATAAAAAGAACCAGGCGGAGGCAACAAGAGGGGCTCATAATGGTCATCACTGCAGGTACCCTGGACATACCTGTAGCAGAAGAGGCGCGGGTAACTGCAGAACTCATGGGCAATAAGGTAAAGGCCCTCTACGACGTGGGCGTAGCTGGCATCCACAGGCTCTTAAAGAATAGAAAGGACCTTTCTAAGGCCAATGTTATCATAGTGGTAGCTGGCATGGAAGGTGCGTTGCCTGGGGTAGTAAGTGGATTAGTAGACCGTCCAGTAATTGGTGTCCCAACCAGCGTGGGCTATGGGGCAAGTTTTGGTGGCATCTCACCGCTCCTCACCATGCTGAATACCTGTGCCGCTGGGGTAGCTGTGGTAAACATAGATAATGGCTTCGGGGCTGGCTATGTGGCATCCCTCATAAACCGCACTTCTCAGCCATAAGTTCTTTCCTATTTACTCCCTGATTCATTGGGTATATTCCAACAATCGGTAATACTAAGAACAACAACGTCATTAGGTATTTGGGGTTCGTTTTTACAATAAATAGCTAAATTTCTATTTATTACTTGCTTCGCTGAGAATCTTTTCTGCCTCCCGGGCCATGTAGCGGACAATAGAACCGCAGAATTTTCTCCTCTCAGACGTATTAAACTGTCCCTTCTCTCTCCAGACCTTTGTTACCTCAGCACACTGGGTTGTCTTAAACTTTTGCTCATA
>JAUQZZ010000159.1 GCA_030586765.1 Candidatus Brocadiales bacterium
GGCCAGTTCGGTCAGCCATTCAATGTCTGCCTGGCGGAGGTACTGGCCTGCCAGCCAATCCAGTTTCTTTTCATCAAAGGTAGAGGGGGACCTGCTCACATGATTCAGTTCAAATCTCTCTATGGCCTCCTCCTGAGAGAATTTCTCCCTCTTTTCCCTTGTGGACCAGCCCAGGAGGAGCATATAGTTCACCAGGGCCTCTGGCAGGTAGCCCCTTTCCCTATAGTCTTTTATAGAGAAGGCACCCTGTCTCTTCGATAGGAGGCCTTCCTCCCCTGCAATTAAAGGCAGGTGGGCAAAATGTGGAGGCTCATAACCCAGGGTCTCAAAGAGGAGGAGGTGCAAGGGGGTATTGGTCAGGTGGTCTTCTCCCCTTATCACATGGGTAATCTTCATGAGGCTATCGTCCACGGCTACAGCAAGATGAAAAGAAGGTGTGCCGTCAGCCTTCATCAAGACGAAATCGCCAAAGAGGGCCATGTTGAATTCGCATTTACCACGGATGATGTCCTCCAAGACTATCCTCTTATCAGGAATCATGAAGCGGAGGGATGGGCGCCTCCCTTCCGCATCAAAGGCCCTCTTTTCCTTTTCTGAGAGATTGCGGCACCTATTGTCGTAGCGTGGTGGTTTGCCCTTGGCCCTGGACGCCTGTCTGCGTGACTCCAGCTCCCCAGGGGTGCAGTAGCACGGATATGCCTTCCCTGAGTCAAGGAGCCTCTTTGAGGATTCCTGATACAGCCCCAGGCGCTGGGACTGGAGATATGGCCCATAGGCACCTCCTATGTCTGGCCCTTCCTGCCAGTCAAGCCCCAGCCAGCGGAGGTCTTCTATAATCTGCTGGGTGTATCTAGGGTCTGAGCGGGCAATGTCTGTATCCTCTATCCGCAGGATGAAACTACCCCCCGAGTGCCTGGCGAAGAGCCAGTTAAAGAGGGCCGTCCTGGCATTGCCTATGTGTAAGAGGCCAGTGGGCGAAGGGGCAAAACGTACTCTTGTCATGTTGAGGTTTTCGTAGCGCAGACCTTCAGGTCTGCCTATTATAGGGCAGGGCTAAAGCCCTGCCCTACAAAGAAAATTTGTTGTAGGGCAAACCTTTAGGTTTGCATTAATAGTATGCAAGGCTAAAGCCTTGCCCTACAAGTTTAATAGGAGACGGCTTTTTCGGGAAAGCCTGGCCATAGATACATCAGCTTAGGGAAATCCATAGAGGGCCACCCTAGAGGAGAGACATTGGGCAGTAACCTCCCCCCCGCCACCTTAAAGAGGTCCGATAATTGCCATCTCTTTCTATACTTAATCACCCTGGCCTCCTTAAGCCCTGCCAGTTCCTTGGTAAGCTTTATAGCGTCGGAGATGTAACCTACCTGGTCCACAAGGCCTTTCTCCTGGGCCTGCTGGGCGGTGTATATCCTCCCATCGGCCAGTCTCTTCACGTCTTCTATGTCCATGTTTCTACCTTTAGAGATTACAGTGACAAATCTGTTATACATCTCCTGAATAATCTCTTTCAACACGGCCTCCTCCTCTGGCCTCATGGGCCTTGTGGGTGAGCCTATATCCTTCATTGCGCCAGAGGTGATGGACTTGTCCTCTATGCCATATCTCTGTATAAGCCCTGAGACGTTTATTAAGGGCATTATTACCCCGATACTACCTGTTACTGTAGTGGGGTGGGCAACAATCTTGTCTGCCCCCACAGAGATATAATAACCACCTGAAGCGGCAACGTCTCCCATGCAGGCCACAACCTTCTTTTTGGTCTCCTCCTTATATTTTATTATCTCGTTATATATTATATCACTTGCTGTAATGCCACCGCCTGGACTGTCAATCCTGAGGAGAAGGGCCTCTACCTTGGCATCTTTCTTGATATGGTCTAATTGCTTTTTAAAGACCTCCACCACGGCCGATTCATCAGGCAGGAAGGCCATAGACTCGCTTCTTATAATACCCTGGATGGGTATCATGACGATCTTCTTCTCGCCGCTTCCCTCCACCGTTTCTTCCAGGTATTCCTCCTTCAGGACGCGGTCTCCAGGGACCAATGCCCTCCAGGCGGCAAAACTCCCTATAAGGGTTAGTGTAAGAATGACGCTGAAGAGGAAGAAAAAGAAGGCGAGAAAGGCCATCGCCCAGAAACCTACACCCCTACCTTCCTTAGACCTTTGAGGATTGTCCATGATAGTTCCCCTTAATCAGCCACAAAAAGTAATTATAATGAAATTCCTGTATTAAGCAAGGGGGAGACCCTGGGGTTCGGACATGAGTTCCGACATCGGTTTTAATGGTTCCCCTCCCCTTGTGGGAGGGGATAGGGGGAGGGGGTTCACCCTCTCCCTTCCCTCCCCCATCGAGGGGGAGGGGAGCTCAAGGCCTTGATTTTTAATTACCGAAAAGACTTATAGCAAAGAGAGTCAATATTTTGTCGGGACTTTTGCCTAAGCTCAAGAAGACTACATTAACTCAAAAGTCTATCGGAACTTACAGCTTTCTGCCTCCGAGGTATGAGGGTATGTCTCTCTCCCTTGGGATAAGGAGGGGGTGTTCTATTTGGAGGGAATCAAGTATCCTTGCCACGATGAAATCTACAAGGTCTCCCACCTCTTTTGGGTGGTGATAAAAGCCAGGCATAGCGGGCAGTATGCAGGCCCCTGCCCTGGAGAGCCTGAGCATATTTTCTATATTGATTGAGTTGAGAGGGGTTTCTCTGGGAACTAGCACCAGCCTTCGTCCCTCTTTGAGGGTGACGCTGGCGGCCCTCTGAATGAGGTTCGAGGCCAGGCCATTTGCCACTGCGCCCAGGGTGTTCATGCTGCAGGGCACTATTACCATGGCCCTGGTGGCGAAGCTGCCAGAGGCAATAGATGCGCCTATATCTGTAACCTTATGGTACCATACAGGGCAGGGACGCCTTCCCACGAAGGCCTCCAAATCAGGGTTATCTATATCCAGGTCCAGCCCCAGTTCCTCCTTTATGACTATAAGGGAGGCTTCAGAGAGGACCAAGTGTACCTGTATGCCCTTGTCGCAGAGGACCTGCAGAAGCCTCCTGGCATAGGCCACACCACTTGCTCCGGTGACGCCTACCACTATATTTTCCATCTAGAACCTCCTTGGCTTTTCAATTCAGTAAAATGAATATAGTTTATCTTGTATAGAGAGTCAATTAATAATTTGATTAGATAAGTAGGGTGCGTCTAGACGCACCCTACCTGCTATTACTTATAAGGAGATGCGGTGGGTAGCCAGCGATGCACCTTTTCCTTGTAGTGCAGGTAGTTCTCGCCAAAGCGTTCTTCTAGCCTACGCTCCTCGCCAGGGAGCAGTAATAGATTTACAAAGATGAAAAATGCCGCCATGTAAGAAAGGATGGAGAGGGACTGGAAATAAAACCCTTCCCCCAGCACTATGAGGAGGATACCCAGGAGCATGGGGTTGCGGACATATCGGTAGGGGCCTATGATTACCAGTTGTTTTGGCACACCCCTTGGGTATGGCGTAGTTTCCCACTGTCCAGGGGTATAGATAAGGCTCACGCTGGCCGCACTCAATAGACATCCCCCCAGGAAGAATAATACCCCCAACCATCTGGCAGGGCCAAAGGGTGCCTCTGGTAGATAGACATCTAAGAGAGAGGCCAGATAGGGCAGGATTACGCCCACCACAAGGGGAGGAAGGGGAATCCACTGGAAGCCTTTTTGTAAGCCCATGTTTGACCTTGGTTCTTGAGACCTCTGCGAAAATACTAAAAATGGATAGGGCCCTTTCATAGCTCAGGTGCTCCGACACCTGAGCCGTGGGACAGAGCCCACGGCTATGGCCGCACCGAACGGGGCTAGAAAGCCCCGCCTATCCTTTTTCACGGAGGGGGATAAACCCCCTCCCTACGAAAAACGGTTTTGTAGGGAGGGTCACGCCATAGGCGGATTCGCCTATCTTTTTGGCGAACCTTTATGGCCCTCCGCTGCCTTATTTGTCGTAGGGACAGCCCTTGGTATCCTTAGCGTAGCGACGGATTACCTTGAC
>JAUQZZ010000160.1 GCA_030586765.1 Candidatus Brocadiales bacterium
GAAGCAGGCTTTAGGCCTTTCCAGTCCTCAGTAACTCTAATGCTATCTGGTAGTCCTTTGGGGTATTGAAGTTCAGGAAGGCCTGGGGGCCTCCCTCTATCTGGGCAATCTCTTCTTTTGTAATTACCCTTACCCTTACATCAGGGAAGAATCCTATTACCCTGCCTTTACTATCAGCCTCCAGGTGTTTCTTGATAGCAGGAATACAGTCCCTGGAGTATATGGCGTGGAGGGGCTCTAGTCCCCTGTCTGTCTCAGGGACGGTAACATCGTAGCCTTCACATTTCTCTTTTAGATAGTCTATCAGCGCTGCACTGACAAAGGGCATGTCGCAGGCGATGGCAAAGATATAGGGATTCTTCGCCCTCAATAGGGCGGTATATATCCCTCCCAGAGGGCCTCTATCAGGGATGATGTCCGGAAGGCACGGTATATCCAGGTGCCTGAATTCTTCAGGGGCATTGGTAGAGAGTATTATTTCATCAAAGAGGGGCCTGAGCCTCTGTAGCTGGAACTCTACTGCGGTAAGGTTGCCTATCTTCAGGAGGGCCTTGTCAGAGCCCATCCGAAGGCTCTTCCCTCCAGCCATTACTACAGCGGTGATATCTACCACAAGTTAGGTTATCTCCTTTTGGGTCGTTAGTTTCTCAAAGAGCCTGGCATTTTCAAGGGCGATGGCCAACTGGGGGGCCATCTGGGAGAGGATAGCGAAATGCTTCTCTGAATAATAACTTACCTTCTTACTGCCAAAGTTTATAGCCCCGATGACCTTCCCCTGGTAGACCAGGGGGTAGCCCAAACGGGAACGAATGCCCTCCTTCAGGAGTATCTTATCGGACCAAAACTTGCCCATCTCTGTATCTGCTATTATTACTGGTTTACCTGTAGCCACCATCTCCCCAAAAATACTGCCCTCTTTTCGGGAGATAGAACCCTGTTTGAGTTCGTTAGATATGTAGTCCTTTGTCAGGACAAAGGTCAGGAAGAAGGCCTGTTCCTTTTCGTGGAGGTGGGTTATGCTGATTCGATCGAAGTCGACGACCTTCTTCAATTCATTGCTTACAGCACCAAAGACCTCAGGTAGTAAACTGGAGGCTATGATTCTGTTAAAATTGTTGATAAAGTCCTTTTCCTCTAATGACTTGGCCATAGTATTAAAGGAGCTGGCAAGCTCCCCCAACTCATCAGTGGTGGTCACCGCTACCCTTTGGGAGAAGTCTCCAGCAGCGATCTTCTTTGTGGCCTCGTTGACGCCGATGATAGGTACTGATATCCTACGGCCTACGTAGAAGGAGACTAGTACCAACACCACCGCTAGGGCCGTAATTATTCCCAAGAAGTTTCTCCTCAGGGCAATAGTGGCCGCATAGCCTTCCTTGACGTCAATCTCTGAAATTACCCCCCATCCATATTCGGGCAACCAGTGCCAGACCCCCAGGACCTTTACCCCACGGTAGTCTGCGTATCCCTGGCTATCGTAGCCCTCTTTGCCTTTGTAGCATTCTTGTGCCGCTTTAGTCAGCTTGCCTGTCTTTGGGTCTACTACCTTTAACTCCAGGGAGGTTCTTTTCTTAATCAAACCCATCTGTCTGATGGTAGGGACAAATTTCGATTCTGTTATCATTAGACCATCCTTGTCCACAAGATAGGTCTCTCCCGTCTCTCCCAGCTTTACCTTTCTCATTATCTCGTTGCTCAGTGCCACCAGATCTACTTGCAATGCTAGAACCCCTTGGATATTATAATCCTCATCCCTGATAGGGGCTGAGACAAAGAGGGTAGGTACCCCGTATTCCTTCTCTCCAAATTCGTTTAATATGGGGAAGGTGGAGGGCGCAACCTTTGAGACAAAGGTCTGTCCTTTTAAGGCCTCCTGGAAGTAGTCGAACTCCGCAATATAGATGCCCTTCAGCTCCTTTTCAGTACTGGCCCAGATATTTCCCTCTTTGTTGCAAACTATTATATCTTTATATCCATGGATATCTTTCGCATATTCTAATTGGTTCAGAAGCTTGGGGTATTCTGGGCTGTCGGTGGTGATGTTCTGAAAGGTTCTGACTCGGGAATCGTTGGCCAGTAAGGAGGCGTCGTTCTTTCGCTCCTTCATCCATGAGGATACAAAATCAGTCTGTTTATGTCCTACCCCCTCAAGGTTCTGTATGACCGTCTGCTCGAAGGCCCTCTGCACTACAGGATAGACTACAAACCTCAACATGAGGAGCGGGATTATAGACCACAGCAGGAATACGATAGTAAGTTTTATCTTTATAGAGTTAAGCATCTCCATTTCCTTTACCTATAGATTTTACAACACTTAGGAATTTATTCAACCCCATCTGTAGAACATCCCTTGACGGTAGTGGGTTCCGAGGCTATCCTAAGTCAAAAGGTATGGTAAACATCTCAGGGGATAAGAGCAAGAGGTTTTTATGAAAAGGGGTTTTAGATTTATCCTTGCTGCCGATGTAGGGGGTACAAACATACGCACTGCCCTTATAGACCCTCAGGGGATGGTGCTTACCGTGATAAAGAGACCCACCCTGGCCCAAAAGGGCAAAGATTCCATGATAGAGCGCCTTGTCCGTATGCTTGAGGATACAGCAAAGAAATACGGCACCCGCTTAGAGAAGGTGGAAGGGATAGGTGTGGGTTTCCCAGGTCCTTTAGATGCCAAGAAGGGTGTGGTTTTTAGTCCACCAAATCTTGTGGGGTGGTTCCATGTGCCTCTTAAGGGTATACTGGAGAAGAAGTTGGGGAGGCCTGTAGTTATAGAAAACGATGCCAACGCCGCCGCCTTGGGTGAATACTGGAAGGGTGCTGGCAGGGGGGCAAAGAGCCTTGTCTGCCTCACCCTGGGTACGGGCGTGGGTGGCGGTATCGTGCTGGATGGAAGGGTCTGGCACGGTGCCAAGGGAATAGCTGGAGAGATAGGGCATATGACCGTAATAAGAGGGGGACGCAGGTGTAATTGCGGTAATAGGGGCTGCCTTGAGGCCTACGCCTCTTCCAGGGGTATTATAGCCAGGATGCAGGAACTCCTTATGAGGGAAAAGACCAGAAGGGATGAGAAAATTACCATGGAGCGGATAGGGGCATTGGCCAAGGCAGGAGATAGGCAGGCCCGGAGGACCGTAGAGGACACAGGGGTTATTCTGGGCATAGCTATTGCAAATATCGCAAACATCTTAAATCCAGAGGTGGTAGTTCTGGGAGGTGGTGTCAGCAACCTGGGAGACCGCCTCTTTGACCCCATAAAGGAAGAGGTAAAGAAAAGGGCCCTTCCAGAGGCAGTAGAAGGGCTCAGGATAGTAAAGGCCCAACTGGGGGATAATGCTGGTGTAATAGGTGCCGCAAGGTCCCTTATGTTGTGTCTAGATAAGGGCTAACGACCATAAAGGTCGTTGTCTACCGGTAACATTTCGAAACCACGATAGACAACGAAGTCGTACCTTTGGCACGACTTCGTTGAGAGAAGCTTAACCCAGGGCCGTGCAGGGACAAGCCCTCTTCTTAGGGCTTTATCAGGACATATCGCGTTAAAGGGCCTCTCTTTATCAGCAGGAGCAGGCCCTGTTCCTTTGGGGTCTTTGCGGTCATCTCCCTGAATTCCTGTAGATTATGGATCCTTTCTCTATTTACCTCTTTTATAAGGTCTCCTGGCTGTATTCCAGAGAGTTCTGCCTTGCTGCCTGGTTCTACATCAGTAACGACTACCCCCATCTCCTTTTCGTAACCGAAGCGCCTTGCCAGTTCTGGGGTAAGGTCTTCCAGGGACATCCCCAGGTCTTTGGTTGGTTGTTCTGCTCCAGCGGCAGCGAAGAGACCAGTAGGCTGTTCACCTATTGTGACGGTTAGGCCTTTAGTACTACCATTGCGCAGGACATTTAGGTTTGCTACCTTTCCTACCTCAGTTTGTGCTACCATATTTCTGAGGTGATTTACATCCTTGACCTCCCTACCCTCGTACTCCATGATTACATCACCCCTTTGCATGCCTGCCTTCTCTGCAGGGCTGTTAGGAGTGACAT
>JAUQZZ010000161.1 GCA_030586765.1 Candidatus Brocadiales bacterium
ATCAAGGGGTGTGTATCTTTTCCTTCCTCTCAAATTCCTCTACAAAGTATTGAATTGCCCTCAAGACGTTGTCAATGTTATTCATTACTTCACTATCATGAAACCTCAAAACGCTTATCCCTAATTGCCTCAACCTTTCTTCTTTCAATTTGTCCTTTTCAACTACATTTTCAAAGCCGTGTGTATAGCCATCCAATTCTATAACCACCTTTAATTTGTTACAAAAGAAATCTGCTATAAAACCTTCTATTGGTTTCTGCCTGTGGAAGTCGTAGCCCATCATCTGTCTGCCCTTCAGATAGCCCCACAACTTTATTTCAGCTTTAGTGCTGTTATTTCTTAAGTTTCTTGCGAGTTCTTTGAGTTTGGGATTGTAGGTTATTTTCATTTTATTAATCCCTCCTAACAAGGAGGGTAGGGAGGTGTACACACCCCTAGCCCCTCTTATTAGAGGGGAACAACCACACACCCCTGCCCCCTCTTTCTAGAGGGGAAACTGGTCTTTGGAGGTTCCAATGCCCTTCTGGGCTATTCTATTGATGACATTCAGATAGGCCCTGGCGCTGGCCTCAATGATGTCCACGCTGATGGCCCTGCCCCGGTAGGGTTTGCCCTCTACGTCCACCTCTACGCTCACCTCCCCCAGGGCGTCCTTGCCGCTGGTGATGGCCCTTACGTTATAGTCCAGGAGTTTGCCAGGAACCCCCGTTACCAGGTCAATGGCCTTGAAGAGGGCGTCAATTGGGCCGTCCCCGATGGTGGCATTCTCCACTATCTTGTCTTCTCTGGTGCGGAGTCGCACCTCTGCCAGGGGCGTAGTGCCGGGGCCGCAGTCTATCCTCAGGCTATCCAGCCTGTAAATAGGGGGGGCCTCCTCCAGTATATTCACCACTATGGCCTCAATGTCCTCGTCATAGATGAGTTTCTTCTTGTCCCCAAGGGCCTTGAATTCACCGAAGGCCTCTTCTATCTCCTTCTCCGTCAGGTGACCGTAGCCCAGTTCCTTGAGCTTCTCTGTAAAGGCCCTCCTGCCCGATAGCTTACCTAGTGGGAGTCTCGTCCTGGTGAGGCCAATATCCTCAGGTTTCATTATCTCGTAGGTAGTCCTCTCTTTAATGACGCCGTCCTGATGGACGCCTGAGGAGTGGGCGAAGGCGTTCTCCCCCACGATGGCCTTGTTGCGCTGTACCCTCAGGCCCGTCAGGCCCGATACCAGGCGGCTGGTATGGATAATCTCTTTGGTGTGGATACCGGTGGCGAAATCAAAGGAATCCCGGCGGGTGTGGAGGGCCATGACCACCTCTTCCAATGAGGCGTTACCTGCCCTCTCTCCAATGCCGTTGATGGTACACTCCACCTGGTCAGCCCCGGCCCTGATGGCGGCAAGGCTGTTGGCGGTGGCGAGACCCAGGTCGTTATGGCAGTGGACGCTGAGACGGGCCTTGCCTATGTTCTTCACCTCTTTTTTGAGGTAACTAATGAGGGAGGCGTACTCCTCAGGGACGGCATAGCCCACGGTGTCAGGTATGTTCACGGTAGTGGCGCCAGCCTCTATAACGGCCTCTACTACCTCCTTCAGGAAGGCCGGCTCTGTCCTGGAGGCGTCTTCGGGAGAAAACTCCACGTCCTGGACAAGACTACTGGCCAGGGCCACCGACTCCCTGGCCTGGCGGAGTATCTCCTCCTTCGCCTTCTTGAGTTTGTGCTGGCGGTGAATCTCGGAGGTAGCAAGGAAGACGTGTATGCGGGGTCTCTCGGCAGGCTTGAGGGCCTCTGCCGCCCTCTGGATGTCCTTCTCCATCGCCCTGGCCAGCCCGGCCACGGTAACGCCCCGTATCTCTTTCGCAACGGCCTTTACCGCATCAAAATCCCCCTGGGAAGCAACGGGGAATCCTGCCTCAATGACGTCCACTCCAAGGCGTGCCAGTTGATGGGCTATCTGGAGTTTTTCGTGTACGTTGAGGCTTACCCCCGCAGACTGCTCCCCGTCTCTGAGGGTGGTATCAAATACGATTATCTTTTTCATGGATTTATTTTACAAAAAGCCCAGCCCCCAATCCAGAAGTTTAAATATGCCTTTGTGGAATCGTATACACTTGTTACACGTAATCCTTTAGAAAATGTAAGGGGGCTTTGCCCCCTTACCACCCCCTCTTAGAAATGCAGGGTGCGTCTTGACGCACCCTACTAACTGTTCCCTTTTCTTCACGCCAAATTCTCTTAAATTCTTCTGACGCTTCTTTGGAAATCATATCAAATCATATAACCGTGGCTACCGTAACATTGGTTGCCGAAACGGTCTTTATGTTTATTTAACCTGGTGTCGTACGAAGACCTCTTAAATGTTTTCAAGCAGATTGGACACTGAATTGTATAAGTAAGACCAGAAAAAGAATTGACTCGGCGTGCCCTTCTGGTTGTGGTCTCTATTTTTGGCGTGCTAATTCTGGGCGTTCTTGAAAACGGCTTACCAAAATAAGTCTGCCCAAAAAATTCTTCAGCCTTTGATAACTCTATTGGATACCTTGGCTCAAATGTTTCTTCTGTCATATTAAGCGACTGAATCTTATCTTTGGTATAAGATTTTATGCTCATCACGCCGCTTCTCCCACCAGTCCTGTCCCAAGCATACAGATACTCCCGTCCAACGCCGTCCTTTCTGATTTTGTAAGCCAATGAGTAGGGCTCAATTCTTCGCTCTAATCTATCGTAAACCATTCGTAATACCCTGCGGCTCTGTCCCGCTTCCATAATGATGTTTCGGTATTGAGACGGGAAGTAATTTAAGCTGTAACCGCCACCACTAAATCCACCCCCTGCGAAAGCGTAAGCCGGTTGTGGCTGGAGCAAAGCAAAAAGTTGGGGGATTATTGCTTTGAAGTTATTTTCTGCATCATCAAAACTAATCAAGGATTGTCTTGGGCACACCAAATATTGATTCCAAATAACTTTGAAGGTTTGAAGGGGAAGCTCTAAAAGCAAATTCTTTGCAACTATTGGGGCTGGCTCATAAATTGTTTTCTTTAGAAAAGTTTTTACAACTTCCAATCTATTTACGTTAAGGAATTTTTGAAAAAAGACGGAATAAATAAAGTCGTATAAATCTGGGGAGTGTTGTCTGTGAAGCAAGGCATTTAGTTTGGAAGTCAGTAATTCCTCAAGTTTTATGCAAACAACTTGTCCCGTGCAATCGGTCGCATCCGAATACGAATGAATGATATTTCTGGTTTGTAATGGGAGAAAAATCTTATCAAATTCTTTCACATCAAGCTTTACTTTTATGAAGTAACTCTCCTCCCCATAGAAACCCTTGAAGTAGACTCTCGCTTCATAAAATTTGTTATCCTCGTCTGCCCCTCTTTTTGGAGTAACGATATTTTTATCAATCGCGAATTTTATACCCGTTTTACTCCCCACAAATTCGCACGCTCTATTTATTTCGTCATGCAATTCTGTGAGGTCTACCTCCACTTGGGTAGAAAAATCCAAATCGTTTGAGTAGCGAGCGTGCTCAAAGTAGGCTTTCCGAAAACAGTTGCCACCCTTGAGTATCAACTTGTTTTTCAGGCTATTGTCGGCGTGGTAAATTCCAGAAAGAAGCCGACCGAAAACATAATCCCTCTGCACACTGGAGGGATGGATCCCGAGTTCCTGTGATTTTATGTCTATTTCCCCCTTATCAATCATGGTGTTGTCCTAAAATTCCTGTAAAAACTTAAATTAGTGGAGAAGAAATGTAGGGTACGCAAGACGTACCCTACTAACTTTTTCTCTCCGCAGGGACGTAACTCAGGTCGGGCTACGCCCTCCCATCGGAATTTGAGTATATCAATCCCCAACCTGCAAATCTTTTAATACCTTCTCAAAAAGTGGTTTGGCCTCTGGAAGCCTTCTTTTTATTGTCTGCCACAGGGTTTCATAATCAACTCCAAAGTAT